>CAZMHO010000006.1:0-17060 GCA_964566085.1 uncultured Thermotogaceae bacterium
TAATCTTTCACGGCGTATCCTCCTTTTGGTCTGCGGGACCTTTTTTATCATTGTAGGATATGCTCTTTTTTTCGTTTTTTTCCCTTTTCCACACATTTTGATTATAACTCGGCGATAAAGAATCTTTACCGAAAGACCCCGATCCCCGGTACGCGGGGTACGCTTGAAGCCTAACGCATCGGTTTGCCATCAGACTTTAACGGAACGAAGACGCCGCCGCGTCCCGGGTTCGGGATCCTCCCCAACGATCTTCCGATAAACCGCCCGATTCCCTTTAAGCACCTCTCGGGAAGACGAAGACAGTTTCAGCACTGGGAAGGCTGCTTCGGATTTGACGATTAGTCCGTCGATCAGCAGCACGTTGATTAAGTCCCTGATCGCGCGAGAAGATAGATACGACAGTTGACCGTAGGTCTTAATGGTGTCTAAACGGCAATCGATGATTTTTTTCGATCTGGAACCCTTTAACACGTCGGCGACGACTGCGCTGCCGAAACGTTCTTTCAACCAGTAGATGCATGAAAGGATTTTCTGGGCTTCAATGGTGATATCCTGTTCTATCCAGTCTTTCGCACAGTTGGAACAGCTCCCGCAGTTTTCCTCCCCCGCGTCTTCTCCAAAATAACGTAGAAGCGTGCCCCGAAGGCAATCGGTTGTTAAGGCGTAATCCACCATGCGTTGTAGCTTATAGAACCGGAACTTTCTCAAGGGTTCCGTTGTTTCGTCGTTCTGGATCAGATACCTGGGACTCGCTTCGTCGCCGGTTTGATACAATAGGAGGCAATCGGCCGGCTTTCCGTCCCTCCCGGCTCTCCCCGCTTCTTGATAATAGCTTTCGATATCTTTTGGCAACCGATAATGGATTACGTACCGGACGTTGGGTTTATCGATTCCCAATCCGAAGGCGTTGGTGGCGACGATCACGCGGATACGGTCTTGAAGAAAGCCTTCTTGAGCCGCTATGCGCGCATCGTTCTCCATTCCGGCGTGGTAACCGGCGACGGAGATATTGTTTTTCTCTAAGAATCGGGTTAAGTGTTCCACTTCCTGACGGGTACCGGCATAGACAATGCCGGAAGCTTTGGGGCGGTTCCTGATATAGTTCGAGATGATCCGTTCTTTGTCGCTCTGATGGCTGACGGAGAGGGCCAAGTTCGGACGATCGAGCCCGGCAACCGTGATCAGCGGCTCCGATAAGCGCAATAATTGGAGGATATCTTTTCGAATGCTCTCGGTAGCCGTCGCGGTGAAGGCGGCGACGATCGGGCGTTTCCCCATCTTATCCAAGAACGGGGCGATCGAACGGTAGGCGGGTCTGAAATCGTGCCCCCACTGGGAAACGCAGTGCGCTTCATCGATAACGGCCAGCGAAACCGGAAGACCGTTGAAAAGCTGCGTGAAGGAGAGGCTCTCCAATCTTTCGGGAGAAATATACAGGATTTTTACGGTTCCGTTTTGGATGTTCCGATAGGTTTGATAGGTATCAGAAGGGCTTTGAACGCTGTTGATACAACCGGCAGGCAACCCGCCGGCTCGCAAGGCGTCCACCTGGTCTTTCATCAAAGCGATCAACGGGGAGAAAACAATCGTCATGCCTTCCAATTGCAAGGCCGGTATTTGGAAACAAAGAGACTTGCCGCTCCCGGTGGGCATAACCGTCAAGGTATCCCGGCCTTGCAGAATCGCTCTGATCACCTCAACCTGACCGGGCCGAAAGGCCTCGAAGCCGAATCGCTCTTTAAGCAGCGCGTATGTGCGGGTTAACAAATCCTATCTCCTTTGTGTGAGAAAACTGAGAGTTATCGGTTTCAGACCTGATATCCTACCATATTAGGCAAAGAGGCGGAGCGGTAGGGTAGGCGCGGCGCATCAGACTTTGTTCAGAAAAGACTTGGAAAAAGCGGCCGCCTTTTCGATTTCTTCTCGGTTCGGATGACCTAAGAAGAAAAACAAAAAGCTGCCTTTGCAGCAATACTCTTCCGAAGCGACGGAAATTCCCCGATTTGCGAGTTCCGTCCGGACAGTCGATTGCTTCAAATCTCCCGCCGCGCTGGAAGTCACCAAAACTGCTTTTTTTATCTTTTTCGGGTTTAGCCCTTTGATGAATGCAATCATCTTCGGATCGCTTTGTTTGCCATAAAGGCCGCCGACGATAAACAACAGGTCGACTTCGCGTATGTCCGGGCTGGTTTTGATATCCAGAGCGGAAACCGATAACGCTTCGGCGATCGCCTCGGCGATCTTTTTCGAATGCCCGGTTTTTGTAAGGTACACGACTGCTTTGTTCATAAGATTCTCCCCTTTTCCCGAATCGTTGAAACGGGTGTATACGCTATTGTACACCAAAGATCGAAACTGCGTGTTGACAAGGCTTATCGTTCTTTCTCAAACGCGATGATCCTGATCCCGCCTGAAGCGCAGACTTGGGGCGTTCGTTGGGCCCGAGCCGGGGAGAGATCGGGTGCGTGCGAACTACCGGTCCCGTCAAGACGGGTCGTCGGCTTGTGAAGCGCCTGCCTCGAAAACCCTCAAGGAAATCCGGTTTCATTTCTTCGAAATTCCGCCCTTGGGGTATAATAGGGCATGATCCAGAAGAAGGATCGGAATCAATTCCTTATGCGATTCAATCCGAAAAAGAGGGGTTCACGATGAAAATTGCCGTCGCGGGTGGCGTGACCGGCGGGCATATCTATCCGGCCGTTGCCCTGTTGGAATACTTCATGAAGCAGTTCCCTTTGGTGGAGGTTTTGTATTTTGCAACGCCGCATGGGTTGGAAAATCGGGAGATCGTCCGGCTTTTCCCGAAGGCCAGGATCGTGAAGCTCGAAATCCGCGGGATACTCCGCCCCTTCTATACCCCGAAGAACTTATCCATTCTGTATAAAGCGGCTCGCTCCGTGTTTCTGTGCAAAAAGGAGCTGGAGTCCTTCAAACCCGATTTCAGCTTTATCACCGGAGGGTATGTCTCCGTCCCCGTCGGATGGGCTTCCCAAAAATTGCGCATTCCGACCTTCTTGCACGAGCAAAACGCGATCGCCGGTCTCGCGAACAAGTTGATCGGCAAACGATCCGAACGCATTTTCATCTCCTTTTCGGAAAGTGCGCGAGACTTCAAACTCAAGGACGCGCACCGTATCCTGCATACTGGAAATCCCGTTCGTATCGCAGAGAGCAACGATCGCGCGATCTTTCATCGTTACGGGATCAACCCGAACAAAAAAGTCGTACTGGTGGCGGGGGGAAGCAAAGGCTCCGATTTCGTGAATGAGTTGATGCTCCAGTTGTATACGAAATGGCGAGGGAACAACAACCAGATCGAATTCCTGCATTCTTGCGGAGAAGACTCCTTTCTTCAGAAGATTGGCGCCTTCCCGTTCGTTAAGGCCGTTCCCTTTATACACGATATGCACTGTTACATCGCTTGCGCGGACGCAATGATTTCACGGGGGGGAGCGACCACGGTTGCCGAGATCGCCTATTACGGGGTTCCTTCTCTCATCATCCCGTGGGCGGGTTCCGCTGAAAACCACCAACTGATCAACGCCATTTCGCTCGAAAAACATGGGGCCGCTTTCTATCTTGACGAAAAAGAAGCCTCTCTAGAACTTCCCGAAAATAAACTTCTTCTGCTCCTCGAAAAGAAAACCTCTCAAAATATGCGGTTCGCCTTAAAGCAGCTGAAGCCAAAGATGAATCCCGCGAAAAAAATATACCATGAGATCTTGAACGCGTTGCCGGAATCCTTGGAAAACAAATCCGATCTCTTTTAGGGGCCTCTTTTTTACCGAATGGCCTTCCTTTTTGCTATACTATAACCGGATGCGAGATCGCCTAATCGGAAACAGCCTTTAGCGAAAAGGAGGAAACAATGGAAGGATTCGGTTTCTGCGGAATTGATTGTGAGAAGTGCCCCGCTTATCTGGCGACGATTCGGAACGACGAGGCCTTGCGGGAAAAAACGGCTACGGAATGGTCAAAAATGTTTCATAGTGATTTCAAAGCGGAAGACATTGTCTGCCACGGATGTCAAGCCCGGGGGGAAACTGTTTTTGGTTACTGCAGCCAATGTCAGATTCGCATTTGCGCGCTTGCGCGCGAAGTGATCACCTGCGCGGAGTGCTCCGACTACGGGTGCGAAAAGCTGTCTGAATTCTTCAAAATGATCCCGAATGAGAAAGAGAGGATGGACGCGCGCCACGAAGCCTTCGTAAAAGGTCAAAAATCAGAATAAACGGTTCTTCTCACACTGCTCGTCGGGTTTCCTCCACCCTTTTTTAATCAGCATTTTATGGTACAATAAAACGCAAAAGATTCGAATTATCGGGAAAGGGTTGGCCTGTGGAAGCGGAAAACGCGAAAAAGCGGTGGACCGTTCAAGAGTTGGTTCGCTGGACGACGGGATTCTTCGAGCGGAAGGGGTTGGCGAAAACGCGCCTTTCCTCCGAGCTGTTGTTGGCGGAAGCTCTGAACCTGAGTCGCACTCTTCTGTATACCCGATGGAACGAGCCCGTCGAAGGCGCCCCTCTTGAGATCTTTCGCTCTTATATCCAGCGCTACACGGATGGCGAACCCATCGAATACATCTTGGGATACCGATGGTTTATGACCTATCGGTTTGAAGTGAACCCGGCTGTCCTTATTCCTCGCGTAGAAACAGAAGAACTGATCGAATGGGTAATCCAGAAGGAAAGTCGAAGATCGCGACGGTTCCTGGATCTTTGCACCGGCAGCGGCGTGATCGCCATCGCTCTGGCGTGCCTGAATCCGGATGCGGCGATAGTCGCTTCGGATATCTCGGAACAGGCTTTGGATGTGGCTCAAAGAAATGCGCGAGCCCACCGGGTATCTGACCGGATCACCTTCCGCCGATCCGATTTTTTAGAAGGATTGGACGACCTGATCGGTGGCCTCGAGGTGGTTGTCTGCAATCCGCCCTATGTGGGGGAAGACGAGCGTCAAAGGGTAAGCCCCGCCGCATTGAATTTTGAGCCTTGGCTTGCCTTGTTCGGGGGCGCAGACGGTCTCGCCTTTTACAGGAAAACCGTAGAAAACACGCCTCTGTTGCGAGGTAAAAGGTTATATTTTGAGTTCGGCCCGGATCAAAAAGAACCGCTCGAAGCGCTTTTTTCGCCCATCGGAACGGTTGCCTTCAAAAAAGATATGTACGGCCTCTGGCGATTTTTATCGGTCGAGGTCACCCTGTGATGAGCGCTGAAAGTTGGGATTTCAGAAATTGGAGAAGCGAGGAAGACGGAGCTCCTCTATAGGGGCTATGTAACGGTTGATAAAGACCAATGCGGACGGCGGTCGACTGGAGTATCGTTTGCGAATTCAGCCGCTCAACACAAAAAATGAGCCGATACGGCTGCGGCTCCGAGCTGTTATGATAGCGGGAGCGAAGACCGAGCCTTTGAATCAATAAGATTAAGAAGAGAAGAATGTTCTTTCGATAGCCTTCGCCCCAGACAGAGAGAACCGCACACTACCCTCTGGCGCGATCGATGAAGATGCGAGGTGATCATCCTGAAGAAGGAAGAATGGGGGGTTCAGCCGGAAGCGGAGCGTCTGGTCGCCTCCGTAACACGTGTAGAGGACCAACAGATGGTGGTTTTACGGCCGAAGGGACTCGAAGAGTATATTGGCCAGAGTAAAATCAAAGACAGCCTTCGAATCTCGATTCAGGCGTGCAAGATGAGAGAGGACGTGTTGGACCACGTTCTGTTGGTGGGTCCTCCCGGGTTGGGAAAAACGACCCTCGCGAATGTCATCGCCCACGAAATGGAAGCGAATATCCACATAACGAGCGGTCCCGTCATCGAAAAACAAGGGGACCTTGCTGCGATCTTGACGAATCTGGAGAGAGGAGACGTGCTGTTCATCGACGAAATCCATCGATTGAGCCGCGTTATCGAAGAAGTCTTGTATTCGGCGATGGAGGACTTCTCATTGGATATCCTAATCGGTAAAGGACCGAGCGCCCGATCGATACGGATCGACCTCAACCGCTTTACGCTGATTGGCGCGACGACGCGCAGCGGGCTCTTAACCTCTCCTCTCCGGAACCGGTTTGGGATGATTTTGGAGCTGGACTTTTATTCAGTCGAAGACTTGATGCGGATTATCAAAAGAAGTGCCGGCCTGTTGGGTGTCGGGATCACTCAGGAAGCGGCCCAAATCACGGCTGAACGGTCACGGGGCACCCCACGTATCGTCAATCGTCTTCTACGCAGGGTTCGCGATTTCGCGACCGTCAAACGCAAATCCCTCATCGATGAAGAGGATGCTGTGCAAGCCTTGGACTCTCTTGAGATCGACGAGTACGGGCTCGACTACATGGATCGGAAGATACTGAAAGTCCTTATTGAGCATTACCGGGGAGGGCCCGCCGGTTTACGCGCGATCGCCGCGGCCGTCGGGATCGAGGCGGATACGATCAGCGAGGTTTACGAACCGTTTCTCATCCAAACGGGATTTCTGATACGGACCCCGCGCGGCAGGGAAGTCACCGGAAAGGCTTGTCAACATATGGGGTATCCGGCGGCGAAAAGTCCGAACCAGAGTTCTTTGTTTGAGGATACCGTCTCTTGACGGTCAAAAACAAAACGCATAGAACGGAAATATAGAAAACAGCGGAGGAGGAGTATGTCGAGATTATCGGTCACCCTGAAAAGGGATGATGTCGCCGAAGCGAAGAAGACGGCGAAGATTATCGTGGACGACGTTTTTCATTTCATCAACAAACATACGACCGACACTATTGAGCGAACCGTTCTTCGGTATTTCGGTGTCGACGGCGTGGACGTGGGAGAAGCTCCTTTACCCAATGTCGTGGTGGATCATCTGAAGAAGAAAGGGGTTCTTGATACCGGCTGCGCTTATTGGATATCCAACGCTTGCGTCGCGACGGGGAAAGAGCCACAAACAATAGCCCAGGAGGTCGGGGCGAACGCTTTGGACCTGACGGCCGTTCCTTCTCAACCCCTTGAGAAGGTATACCGGTTCGCGGAAGAAACAACCAATGAAGCCTTGGATCGCGTCGAGTCCGTGCGTAACCAGCGGGACGACCTTTTAGCGCAGCTCGGAGACAATAAGAAACCTTACAAATATGTCATCGTGGCCACCGGCAACATCTACGAAGACGTCAGCCAGGCGAGAGCCGCTTCGGAGCAAGGCGCGGATATCATCGCCGTTATCCGCTCGACCGCCCAGAGTTTGTTGGACTATGTTCCGTACGGTCCGACAACGGAAGGCTTCGGCGGGACTTACGCGACGCAAGAAAACTTTCGGATCATGCGGAAAGCGCTCGACGAAATCGCCTCCGAACAGAAACGGTATATCCGGCTCACCAACTACGCTTCTGGGCTCTGTATGCCCGAAATTGCGATGATGGCTTCCTGGGAAGGGCTCGACTTCTTACTGAACGACTCGATGTACGGGATTTTGTTTCGGGATATCAATATGAAGCGAACCTTCGTCGATCAGTACTTCTCACGATTGATCGTCGCCTTGTCGAGTATTACGATCAATACCGGCGAGGACAACTATCTTACGACATCCGACGCCATCGAAAAAGCTTATGCGGTAACAGCTTCTCAACTGATCAACGAAGCCTTCGCCAAAAAAGCCGGTATGAAAGAAGCCTATATGGGGCTCGGCCATGCATTCGAGATCAACCCCGACATCGAAAACGGCTTTTTGTACGAACTGGCGCATGCGCTTCTATCGCGGGAGCTTTTTCCTAACGCGACACTGAAATACATGCCCCCGACAAAGTTCATGACCGGGAACGTATTCAAAGGTTATGCTATGAATGCCCTTTTCAATCTCGCGTCGGTCTTTACCGGCCAAGACATCCAGCTTTTGGGAATGCTCACGGAGGCGATTCACACGCCCTACTTGCAAGATCGGTATTTAGCGATCTTGAACGCGGATTATGTGTTCAACAACGCCAGGATATTAGGATATGAGCTGGAGATCAAAAAAGGCGGTTTCATCGAAAAACGAGCGAATGAAGTCTTGAGCGAAGCGCTGGCCCTCCTGAAACATACCGAGAAGGTCGGGTTGATGAGCGCCATCCGAGAAGCCCACTTTGCGGATATATCCAGAGCGGAAGAAGGCGGGAAGGGGCTTTCCGGAGTCCACCGGAAGTCCGAAGGATATTACAACCCGATCCTAAATGAGCTGGAGAGACGTTTAGGCATTGAGGTGGGACAATGAACGAGGAAAAAGGAAAGATATTCATCGATCCGAAACAGTTGACCTCCTACGGGGACGCGACGAACGACGGCGCCGTTCAACTCTCTTTCACTCTGCCGATTCCACACGGCGCTTTGGCGAAGGAAGCGGCGAAAAAATTCGTGCAAAACCTCGGATTTGAAAAATCCGAGATCGTCACGATGGAAGACATGAAAGAGGGATATACCTTTTTCACCGTTTATGGGCATACTCAAAAGACGATCGATATTACAAAGATCAAGGTTATGGAAGTGAACTTCCGCGTCATGAGCCGCGAGGAGACGGACGCGTATATACAGGAGAAGGTCGGAAGGCCGGTGGTGGTCGTCGGCGCGACGATCGAAAGCGACGCGCATACGGTTGGCTTGGATGCGATCTTGAATATGAAAGGATACCATGGAGACTATGGCCTCGAACGGTACAAGATGTTTACGGTTCACAATATGGGAAGCCAGGTCCTGTGCGAAGAAGTGGTCCGAAAGGTGAAAGAGGCGAAGGCCGACGCGTTGCTCATCTCTCAGATCGTGACTCAGAAAAATATCCATATCCATAACCTCACCCAGTTAATGGATTTATTGGAGATCGAAGGGGTCAGGAAAGACCTCCTCACGATTATCGGAGGGCCTCGAATCAATTACGAACTGGCATTGGAAATGGGATACGACGTTGGTTTCGGCTCCGGGACCGTACCCAGCCAAGTTGCCAGTTATATCGCCACGACTTTGAGCGAACGCATGGAGACGGGCCGAATCAAGGGGGGGACACCATGAGCTATCTATCGATGAACATCGGACTCGTCGGATTGCCTTTCGTGGGTAAAACGACGCTGTTTCAACTGTTATCCGGCGTCTCGGGGCATCCGGCGCCGGGGACGGAGACGCGGATGGTCAAAGTGAGTGATCTTCGGGTCGATCGCCTCTCTCAGATGTATCAACCGAAAAAAACAACCTATGCTACCGTTCAGTTCACGGATACGCCGGGTTTAGACCCGAAAATCGGTGCGAAAGAACGGAACCGGATTTTCGGAATCTTACAGGGTGTCGACGCTTTGCTGTGGGTTATCGGTAACTTCGAAGGCTCGGAAAAAACACCGGCGGAACAGGTTGAAGATATCAAATCGGAGATTTTGATCCATGACTTGGAGATCGTAGAAAACGGCATCGATCGGTTTGAGCACGCCAAGCGAAAGTTGGAAAAACCGGAAGAAGAGATGCTGGACTTTTTGAAGAGGCTTCATCAACCGCTGGATCGGTCTTTCCTACCGGAGATCGCCTTACAGGAAGAGGCGGAAAAACATAAAAATGTGGGCGGGTTGAACCTTTTTTCGCTCAAACCATCGATCATTCTGCTAAACAGCGATGAAACCCGTTTTGACAAAGGCGCTCCCGAGATACAGAAAATCCAGGGCTACTGTCGAGAAAACCATCTCGGATGGCTGGAACTCAGCGGCAAGTTCGAGATGGAGATGAACGAGTTTTCGGAGGAGGAAAGGGCGGACTTTTTACAATCGCTCGGGCTCAAAGAAACCGGGATCGAGCGTTTAACGCGCGCGGTCTATGAACATATCGGATTGATCTCGTTTTTCACCGTGGGAGAGGACGAGGTGCGCGCCTGGACCATCCGCAAGAACACCTGCGCGAAGGAGGCCGCCGGAAAGATTCACACCGACCTCGAACGGGGGTTTATACGCGCCGAAGTCATGAAGTACGAAGACCTCATACGAGAAGGCCAGGAGAAGAGACTGAAAGAACTCGGAATGGTGAAGGTGGTCGGTAAAGACCATATTGTAGAGGATGGAGACATTCTACACATTCGATTCAATATCTAATTCGCTACCGGAGGTTATCGGCATGCCCTTATCCGAAAAACACTTGGAATACATGAAAGACATGGTTGCGGAGCTCTGTCGGATTCCCAGCCCGACCGGATTTACCCGCGAGATACAAAAACGATTGCTTGACATTTTCGAAGTCTTGCGGTATAAAGCGTGGACAACGCGAAAAGGCAGCGTCGTCGTACGGCTCAATGAAAAAGAAACGGAAAGCGGACCGAAAGAGACGACTGTCCTTTCCGCCCATATTGATACGCTGGGCGCGATCGTTCGGGCGATCAAAAGCAACGGCCGGCTCCGGCTGACGCCGCTGGGCGGTTATCCCCTAACGAACATCATCACCGAAAACTGTCTGATCCATACCTACGACGGAAGGGCGATCAGCGGCACGATTCAACAATGCCACTCCTCGACGCACGTCTACAAAGACGTCAACGCTGTCGAGAAAACGGATGAGACCGTCGAAGTGGTGCTGGATGAAAGAGTGGAGTCGAAGAAGGACGTCGAAGCGCTGGGTATCGAGACGGGCAACTACATCAGTTTCGATCCTCGAACGGTCCTAACGGAGCGCGGATTCATCAAGAGCCGCCATCTGGACGACAAAGCGAGCGCTGGCGTCCTGATCACTTTGGCAAAAATCCTGCGAGATGAAGGGTATCCGGAGCAAGCCTTTCTGAACCGGAAAACCTACCTTCTCTTCACCAATTACGAAGAGGTGGGGCACGGCGGTTCGGCCGGTATCCCGGAAGATGTCGAGGAGATTTTGGCGGTCGACATGGGAGCGGTCGGGGATGATTTGGGAACGGACGAATACAAAGTGTCGATCTGCATGAAAGACTCCAATGGGCCGTATGACTATGCGATGACCCGCATGTTGATTGACTTGGCGAAAACAGAGAAATTGAATTACGCCGTAGATATCTTTCCGATGTACGGCTCTGATGCCGGCGCTGCGCTGCGCAGCGGAAGAGACATTCGATTCGCGCTGATCGGCCCCGGGGTTTCTTCTTCTCACGGGTACGAAAGAACGCACATCGATGGCCTCTCCAATACCTGCCGGTTGTTGATGAGTTATCTCGGAATGCCTTAAACACGAAAAACTGGATTCCCGAAGACGCCTAACGAGGAAAATCCACGGCGCGCGGTAACCGTCGCTCATTGGCCATTCGCGATAAGAGTATCCGGGGGTCCCAGCGAATCGTTTCGGTAAGAACGAGAAATCGATGAAGTCATTATGACGAAAGATGTCCAACACAAAAAAGGCCGATCCGTTCGGCCTTTTTCATTTGAAGATAGGCGCTCCCAGTTTTACTTGGCTAACAACGCGTTGACCTTTTTGGTCACCCGTGATTTCCGGCGCGCCGCTTGATTTTTGTGGATGGCGCCGATCTTCGCTGTTCTGTCGATCGCCGAGTATAATTCCGGCAACAGTATCTTCACGGTTTCTTTATCATTGGCATCGATTGCTTTATGCACTTTTTTCGCCAGATTTCGGAATTTGCTCTTGTACGATTTATTTTGCAATCTCTCGCGTTCGGTTCGTTTCACACGGGCTTTCGCTGATTGAATATTCGGCACGGGTATTCCTCCTCTATAAACATTCGGGCCTTATTCTACCACGATGAGAGAGTCTTGTCAACCGCGAGCGGTTCTCCGCTTTTTCTCATGAGGGTAGAAATCCTCATTTAGGTGAAGAAGAAAAAGAAATAGATGATAAAAACCAAAGCGACGATGGCTAACAGGATAACGACAGTCGCGAGGTCGAAGATCGGCTTTTTGCTTTCGATGTGGGCGGTATTCTTCGCTGTTTTCGGACCGGGTCGGGCTAACGCCTTCTGCGGATCGATCAGAAATTCGCGTTCCTGCAGTTTCGGGAAACGGTTTTGCACCTTTTTTGCGTTCTGAAGGATGCGCATATTCCGTAAAACAATCGATTTCGCGTAAAACCATTCGTTGATCAGGATTTTGACAAGGATTCCCTTGCCGTCGGCCGTCAGTTCTTTGAGGATAATCGTGGCTTCGAAGGGGACGATATTAGCGCCATTTTCGTCGAAGAAGTCCGGGAACTCTTTCTTCAAGCGGCTTTCCTGCGCTTCGTCGGCGAAGTTCGTGAGGGTGCACCATAAAACCGAACCGATCTCGTATTGGTCTATCGTGACGCCCGCCATGGGATCGAGCAGCGGATAAAAATCCGAGATCGAAGCGATATCTTTTCGGTCTTTCCCGATGGCGCGCAGCATATCCTGGGTGTTCGCCGAGACGGCTGCTTGCTGGTATATCTGAGAAAAGCTCGAGAAATCGAGGGCGAAGCGGATGATGATGTCGTTCGACCAATTTCGAAAGAGATCGTTCAACTCCGACCGAATCAATTCGCCGTTGTTTTCTTCCACCATCTTCGAGATTCGGAATCCAATCGCCCCTAATCCCCCCATTTTTCGTACTTGAAGCCCGAAGTAAACATTAAACTCCTTTGTCATCTCGGAGATTTCCTGCGATCGGGCGGAGATATGCAGATAGACTTCGTTTAAGTATTCCTTATACTCAGTGTAAGTTATTTCCAGAGGGTTTTTATTACGGTCGACATACTTTCTGGGAAAGCAAATAAACTTGTATTCGAGATTGCTATTGATCTTTCCGAAAAGATACCCCAAGAAATAGTCGTCTGAAGTCCGGCTCTCCGCTTGTATTTTTATCGCGAAAAAATCAAAGCCCATACGGGTTCCCCCTCGCGCCTAACGATCAGATAAAAAGCTTTCATAGAGTATTATAAACCAAAAATGATATAATAGACTTCGAAAAGACAGATTTGTGTTTTCGGGAGCGAGGTGTCAGGTTTGAAGCACTTATCGGTTGCAGTCGAAACCGCGTTAAAAGCGCTGCAGGAAGTTTTGGGACGGTATCCGAGAGCGAAGTTGGGATTGATACTGGGATCAGGGCTTGGGTTTATGGCAGACCGGCTGGAAAACGCCGTTAAAATTCCTTACCAAAAGATACCCGGCTTTCTCGCTTCAACGGCAATCGGGCACGAAGGGAACCTGGTTTTCGGGGAGCTTTCGGGTGTTGCCGTCGTCGCGATGCAAGGGCGATTCCATTGTTATGAAGGGTATGATCCTTCCGAAATCATCATCCCTCTATACGTGATGAAGAGGATGGGTGTGGAGGGTGTGATCATTACGAATGCCTCCGGCGGTATCAACACGGAATACAAGCCCGGAGACCTGGTTGCGATACAAGATATCATCAACTTCTCTTTTCAAAATCCCTTGATCGGCGAAAACGAAGAAGAAATCGGGCCCCGATTTCCGGATATGTCGACCGTCTTGGATAGAGAGTGGTTTGCCAAGGTGAAAAACCGCCTCAAAGAGAAGAACAAGGAATTGAAAACGGGAACCTACGTGTTTGCTTTAGGGCCGATGTACGAAACCCCTTCCGAAATCAGAGCCTTCCGCTATCTGGGAGCAGACCTGGTGGGAATGTCGACGGTTCCGGAATTGATCGCATGCCGCCATTGCGGCATTCGCCCCTTTGGTATTTCTTGCGTGACGAACATGGCAGCGGGCGTGCTTCCTCAAAAGCTCTCCCACCAGGAAGTCATGGATACGGCCAATCGCGTGAAAGATACCTTCGCGAACTTAGTCAAAGTGGTCGTTGAATCTTACGCATGATCGTCGTTACTGTTCGGCAACAAAAAGCGCCGAAGATCAGAAACCGTTACGGGTGGGTTTTTGCCGACGAAATCGCCGATATCGTCAGCGATAGGGAACAAGGGATCGCCAACGTTTTCGCCGAAGACGGGGAGTTTCTGGGAAAAGGCTTGTTTTTAAGAGGCGCTTCTAAAACAGTTAGAATGCTTACACTGAAAGAGGAAGAGATAGACGAGACTTTCTTTTTCAGTCGGTTCCGCAAAGCGTTAGCGCTTCGCGAGCGGATATGCCGCAACGCAGCTTATCGATTGGTCAACGCGGAATCGGAGATGTTGCCCGGGTTGATCATCGACCGTTACGGCGGTTACTTTGTTGTGCAAATTCGCCATCCCGCTCTTGAAGACAAGAAACCGCAGATTGTATCGGCGTTGCGGGCGCTTTTCGAAGAGAGCATCCGAGGCATCCTTGAGCGAAGCGACTTCGAATCAACTCCGGAGGTCGGTTTGGAAAGGTACTCAGGCGTGCTTTGGGGTGAGATTCCCGAAGAGACTCCCGTCAGCGTCGACGGCATCACCTACCTCATCCGGTTAAAAGCTGGCCAGAAGACCGGGCTGTTCCTCGATCAGCAAGAATCGAGGGCGAAAGCGCGTCAATTGATACGGGCCTATCGTTTGGAAGGTCAGCGGGCTTTGGATTTGTTTTGCTATACCGGCGGCTTTTCCTTGGCGATGGCTCAAGAGGGAATGTTGAGCACCGGCGTGGATAAATCGGCGCCGGATATCGAAACGGCGAAGCGCATGGCGGATAGGAACGGATTGGCGAACGAAACGTGTTTCATCACAGCCGACGTTTTCTACTGGCTGCAAGATCAGATGCAAGATAGTTCCGAACGGCGAAGGCGGTACGGGATGATCGTGATCGATCCGCCTTCTTTCATTAAGTCTCAGAAAGAGAAACCCTACGGGAAGCGCCTGCTCACCGAGCTGATGAAAGCCAGTCTTCCGCTCTTGTCCCCTCATGGCATCATCGGCTTATGCAGTTGCTCTTATCATTTGGGTTGGGAAGAAATGATCGAATCGGCCCGAAGGGCGTCTGCCGACTGCGGAAAAGCTTTGATCGCCGTGGACCAAAACATCCAGTCGCCAGACCACCCATGGTTGTTGCAGATGCCTGAAACTTTGTATTTAAAGTGTTTGTGGATGACCGTTCCTGACGAAGCGTAACGGACTCGCGGTTATTTCGATAAAGAGGTGTAGAGGCCATGTTGAAAGAAATCTATGATTTTTTGAAGGGCAAGGCAAAAGCGTCTAACGGGTTATACGCGATCCCGTACCTATGGGCTTCGCAAAGCGTTATCAACGGCTTTCCGCCTGGCGAACGTCCGGTTCTTGATGACCGAAAACCGGTATTGGTGAATCCTTATAAATACTTCAGCGGTGTCCTCTCTGAGATATTGGATGTGAAAAAGCCGGGTATCCACTACGAGCGTCCCTTTTCAACCCAAAGAGAAGAGACGGTTCATACGGGTTATCCGACAGATCGAGAATGGTTGCAGAGCCGGTATATGTACGGTTTCTTCGTGAGAGCGACGACCGCTTACAACCATAAAGGGTATTGGAAGTTCCAGGGTTCTCAGATCGGCCGCTACACTGAAGACGGGACCTTTCTTAAAATGATCGCGCTGTTGCCTTATCTCAAAAAAATCGGGATCGACACCCTCTATTCCCTTCCGATCACCAAGTACAGCCATCTCTACCAAAAAGGGGAGGTTCCCTCTCCTTACGCGGTAAAGAATTTTCTCCAGATAGAACCCTCTTACAAAGACGCGTTGCTTCAGGGTTTCACCGTAGAGGAGGAGTTTTCTGCCTTCGTCGAGGCGGCGCATATGATGGGGATGCGCGTAGTTTTGGACTTTGTTCCGAGAACGTGCGCGAGAGATAACGATCTCATCCTCGAGCATCCGGATTGGTTTTACTGGATTCGCGCGCAGGTCGAACCGGAGTATAAGGCGCCGTATATTGACGGGCTTGACTTTTGCCAACCCAGCGTCGGGAATCTTCCGACGATCTATGCTTCGGAAAGAACGAAACGTTTGCTCGCTTTTTTCTCCCACAGCCCCGACCGTTTGGACCCGCAAAGATGGGAGCGGTTTAGGCAGGAACACCAAGGAAAGGAAGAGGATTTCCTCAAAGACCTCGTGAAAACCTTCGGCGTATTGCCTCCTCCCGGTTTCTCAGACTGGGTCAACGATGCGCAGCCGGCATGGACGGATGTCACCTTCTTGAAGCTTTTCCACCTTCCGCCGAATCCCAGTCGGGAATACGTGAATCCCGCGCAACCGCCGTATGTGCTCTTCGATACTATCAAAGCGAGCAATTTCGAAAACGATAGCCCGAATCACCCGCTATGGGAGTACTTGGAGAACGTCATCCCCAGTTATCAGAAGCGATTCGGAATAGACGGTGTGCGGCTGGATATGGGGCACGCTTTACCCCGGCCGCTGGAAGCGGAGATTATACGCAAAGCGCGCGATTTGGATCCCGGATTCGTCTTCATCGCCGAAGAGCTGGAGATATCGAAAGACGAGAAGGCGCTGGAGCACGGATATGATGCCATTCTCGGCAATTCCTGGTGGATGGAGCCGCGCTTGGAGGAAGGCAAGTGTTTTGAATTTTGCCAACACCTGCTGCCTGCCTTAAAACTTCCCGCTTTCGCGACCGCGGAAACGCCAGACACCCCGCGGGCGATCGCCCGCAAATACCGAAAGCGGTTTTCCAAGTTCGCTTTCATCCTGAACTTGTTTTTACCCAACGGCATCACCTTCTTGAACTCTGGATTCGAGATCGGAGAGGTACAGCCGCTGAACCTGGGGCTGGACAACAACGAAGAGGGACGGTTCGTCTTGCCTGAACACGATCCGTTGTACGGGAAGATCGCCTTTTTCGACCGTTATGCCTATCACTGGGATCAAGCAGATTTGGAGCTATTGCAGTTGATTCAATCGGCGGCTTCGCTGAAGAGCGAAAGCCAAGAATGGTGTCGCGTTGAAAACCGTTTGGAAGGATTTTTTACCCCTTCCGAGAAAGTGATCGCCCATCTGTATAAAAATCCGATTCAAAACCAAGCGCTGATCGTCTTAGCGAATACAGATTTTGAGAACGGGTCGTGGATATCGATCGATATCTCGCATATTCCGGAAATGAAAATCGGCGGTGTCAAACGCGAATTCGAAAATTTCACGAAAACGCATCACTATGTGAATCTCGAAAACGGCTATGTCCATGTCTTCCTGGAACCGGGAGAGGCGACCGTTTTAACGGTACGGTGAATCGCGCGCGTCATAAGAAAAT
>CAZMHO010000006.1:17160-41035 GCA_964566085.1 uncultured Thermotogaceae bacterium
CCGGGAGAGGCGACCGTTTTAACGGTACGGTGAATCGCGCGCGTCATAAGAAAATTACCGGATGGAATCGGAAGGGTTTTCTACCCCTTCCGAGGAAGTGACCTTATTCCTAACATCCGTTAGAACGTGAGGTTGTCAATGAAAGAGTATTTGGAAAAGATCGAATCGATTCTTCAACGGTATACCGAAATCACGAAGATTTTATCTGACCCGAAGGTGATCAACAACCGCGAGCAGTTTTTGGAGTACTCGCGGGAACGGGCTCAGTTAGAAGAGTTGCAATCCCTATATGACAACTACCAGCGAACTTTGAAAGAGCATGAAGACAACAACGAGCTGGTACGGTCTGATGACGAAGAGATCGCGGGGTTAGCTCAGGAAGAAACCGCTTCTTTAGAAAAGCGGTTAAAAGAACACGAACGGGCGCTCTTGGTCGGAATCCTACCTCCTGATCCAGCGGACAAGAATAACGCGATCGTAGAAATCCGCGCCGGTACCGGCGGTGAGGAAGCGGCTTTGTTCGCGGGAAATCTATTCCGAATGTATAGCCGATTCGCCGATACTCGTAACTGGAAAACCGAGTTGATCGATAGCAATCCGACGGATCTCGGCGGATTCAAGGAAGCAGTTTTCAAGATCAAAGGCAAGGGGGCCTACGGCACTCTCAAGTACGAAGGCGGAGTTCATCGGGTGCAGCGTGTTCCCGAAACGGAGGCGAGCGGAAGAATCCATACCTCCTCCGCATCCGTGGTCGTTTTACCGGAGATATCCGCGGACATGGAGATCGATATCAATCCGGACGATCTGAAGATAGACGTCTATCGCGCTTCCGGGGCAGGGGGGCAACACGTAAACCGAACCGAGTCTGCGGTACGGGTTACGCACCTCCCGACAGGAATTGTCGTGACCTGCCAAAACGAGCGCTCTCAACATCAGAATAAGTTGCAGGCTTTGGATGTCTTAAAGTCAAAACTCTATGAGATTCGACTGGTGGAAGAACAGCGGAAGCTATCCCAGAAGCGGAAAAGTTTTATCGGAACCGGGAATCGGAACGAAAAGATACGTACCTACAATTATCCGCAGAGCCGTTTGACGGATCATCGGGTCAATTACACCGCCTACCAGCTTCAAGCCTTCCTGGACGGAAACATCGAGGAGTTGCTATCGATCCTTCGTGATGAAGATACGATCGAGCGCCTCAAAGAAGTATTCGGAGATTGACCGATGCTTGTAGAAGTATTGAGTAGCCTATGGCTTGCAGCGATGCTCGTTTGCATTCTCTTATGCCAACAAGGCTACATCCTTAATCAGGCTCAGAAGAAGAACCTGGAGTTGGCGCAAATCTCTGCCGGCAGGCAGATGCTTTCGCTCTTTGAGGGGGATTTTTTCACCAGATGCGTATCGCCTGTCTATTGTTGCCAAAACAAGGAGAATACGGCCTATGAAATTGCCTTCCGAGAACGGACCCAAGGCATCGAAAAGTTTGTGGTCTATTTTTTTCAAACCCGTAAAAACCATCACATCTACTATGCCAAGCGATGCGTCATAGATCTGAACAGCATACCGGATGGCTTATCCGAAGAGTACCTGAGAGATTTGATCGCGAAGATCGAATCGGGAACCTATAAAATTCCGGATCAGCGCATCTATCATACGAACTTGACCAACCTGTGTCGGGAAGCGACGCTTAAAAGGGAAGGGTGGCTCTTGCATTACCAGGACTTCGAGACCAACTTTTATTTTTAGCGCGCCGAAAGGGGAAAGAGACTTGAAACCGCATGCTTGTGTTTTTTTGGTTTTACTCTGCTTCTTTTCGTTTACTTTCGCCGTGCCGACGATCACCCCGAAACCGCAGAGTATTGTGATACCGAACGCGCTTTGCCTTCAACCGGAAAAGAATCATCTTTACGCCGGCTACTCCGACGGGAAGGTAGCGCGTTGGAATCTCGCGACGGGGGAGTTGGAAACCCTCATACCGGGGCCTGCGAACAACTCTCCGGTTCTTTCGATCGCGATCTCTCCGAACGGCTTGCTTTTAGTTTCCGGTCATCAGGACGGCGCGCTGCGCATCTGGAACCTGCAGCCCCCACAACTCTATGGCGAAGTGATACGCGAAAACAACGCGACGTGGGCGTGCTTTTTTACCGAAGACAGCCGTTACATCTATACCGGAAACGCGGACGGCCGATTGAGAAAGTGGAACGTAGAGAACAAGAATTTAGAGAACGTCTACACGCGCCACAGGAGATTGGTCAATACCGCCGCCTTTTCTCCGAACGGGCGGTACCTCGCCTCCGGATCCTCCGACAACACGCTGATTCTATGGGATGTCGCGGCCGGAGAGGTGGAGCGAGACGTTCTCGCGCACACCGATTGGGTCACCAGTCTCTGCTTCTCTCCGAACGGGTACTTCATCATCACAACCAGCATCGACAAGTACATTAAGGTCTGGGCGGTAGAACGCGGATATCAACTTCGGAACATCGGCCCCTTCGACAGCGCCGTCTGGAGTTCGACGTACGTGTCCGAGGAGAAGGTGCTCTTCGGGTTGGCAAGCGGTAACCTGAGTCTGTGGAATGTGGAGACGGCAAAAGAGATTCGCTTGGAGAACCAGGCCCATGGCGCGGCCATACGCGCGTTGCACTTCTCCAAAAAAACCGGGCAGGCATACTCTGCGTCCAATGACGGTATGATCCGGATTTGGGATACGGAAAACTTGAATCTGATCGCCACCTTTCTGATGGTGGCAAACGGCGAGTGGATTTCCTACATGCCGCTTGGGAAGTACGTGGCTAGCCTCAACGCCTTGGTACGCAACGATTTTTTCGTGAAAGATGGGGAGAAAGAATACGCCTTCGACCAGTACCGGGACTTTCTGCAAAAGGTGGATCATCTCCCGATTGGTGACATATTCGGTCCGGAAGTGGTTCTCGCCGACCGCAACGTTACGCCGCGAGAAACGCAACTAACCCTCGAAATCAGTGATCCGGGGATCGTGACCGAAGTGAACGAATTCGGTGTCCGGTATCCGACGCAAGAAAAACGGGTTTCTATACCCATCGCCTTTGATATCTGGAAACGCCCCTCTTCGACACTCGAAGTGGAGGCGATCGACTCTTTCGGAAACGCGAGTCACGCCACCTTTCCTCTGACCTTCGAGGGTTTTCGCTTTTTCCTGAAAGAAGAACACCCCCCGTTGCCGAAAAACGCGCTGGTTTCCCTTTCTGCGATCGCGGACAATCAATTCATCGTTTCATGGAACGGAGAGAAAGTCGCTGTTCCGAAAGACAAAGTGACCCAAACGCCGTATGCGCCGGAAATCACGATGCAAATCCTGGACACGATGCTTCTGATGAACCAGACCGAAGCCGCGCAGCTGAACGTGAAAATAACGATTTCGGACATCTTGGGAGTCAAAAACGGCCGAATCGGAGAATGGCAAGAAATACGATTTCCGGAACCGGTGAGGCGCTATGAAGTCGATCAGAACATCCCGCTCGCGCTGGGAAACAATACCATCACGGTAGTTGCCACGAACATCGAAAATATCTCTCAAGAGAGCAGTCTGACCGTCATGCGGGTCGAACGGGAACCACCGCAAATTGTGATCTCGCCTGTGCCGTCCAGAATATTCGAAGAACAGTTCCCGCTCGGTATACGGGTGTCCGATAACTATCTCGTGGCTTCGATTTCGGTGAACGGGCGCGAAGAACCCGTGATGCAAAACCGCAAGGACTTTACCGTCATGATCCCGGTTGCGATCGGAGAGAACCACGTGGTGGTGGAAGCGGTGGACGTGTTCAAGAACGCCGCCCGTGCCCTGATCCAGTTTAACGGAGTTCGAACGATGTTCGCGAAAAGCGACGGAATCAAAGTCTCCGATGAGCAAGGTAACCTTCTCCATATTTTGATGAAAGGGGATCCCGTTACCGTCGTCCGTCATATCCCGCCTAAGACATCGGTGGAATTGAGTCAAGGCCTGCGAGGGATTGTCTTATCTGCCGACCTTCAATGGGAGGTAGTGGATCTTTTACCCCCGGGTTTTTGGGATGTTCAAGCGAAGTTGGAAGGAGATACAGTCGTGATCACCGGGTTTGTCTATGACGATAAAGAGGTATCCTCCTTGATCGTAGCGGGTCAACAGATTCGACCGCTCACCGCCGTGAACATAACCATCCCGAAGGATGCCGCGAAGAAGGTCTATGCCTTTTCCGCCGTCCTAAAGCTCGTCACGACAGGCGCGCATCCGGATGAGATAAAACCCCTTAACTTGGCCGTGTATGATACGGTCGGCTCTTTCAGCACGTTGGTCGTAGTTCCGAAAGTTTATCGGTAGGAGAAGGAGGAAATTTTGTGGAGTGGATCGTCCCAGTCGTCTCGACGCTCGTTGGGTTCGTGATCGGAAGTTTTCTGAATGTCGTAATCTTTCGTTTCAACGGAGGAAGTGACCTTCTTCCTAAGTCACTGACCGTTTTCAAACCGGCCAGATCGATCTGTATGAGCTGTAAAAAAACGATTTCTTGGTACGACAATATCCCGGTTGTCAGCTTTATTCTTCTCAAAGGCCGATGCCGCTACTGCCAAACGAAGTTGTCCTGGCGGTATCCGTTCGTCGAAGCTCTGACAGCCGCCTGTTTTTTAATCAACAGCTTGACCTTCCCGTTCACCTTCCCCTTCCCGCTCATGCTGCTCGGGGCGCACGTTCTGGTCGCCGCATTGATCGTAGTCTTCTTCACCGATCTGGACACGATGTTGATATCGGACACCACCACCGCTTTCGTCCTCGCCGGGTGTTTGCTCCTATACCTCGATCAAGGCTTGCGGGTCGATCGCGGTATCTTTGTCGTCAACCTCATCACCGCTCTCATCGCTTTTTCTTTGATCTATATCCTGCGTTTGATGTTTAAAATCTTCGCGAAAAAAGACGCGATGGGAATGGTCGACATCGTTTTAATCTCCGCACTCGCTTTGGCGCTCGGACCGATGAAGATCAACTTAGCCATCTTTATATCCTGTTTTGTCGGGATCATCGCCGCGCTTTTCTTCCAGAAGAAAATGCAGGACAAAATCCCGTTCGGCCCCTTTATTGCGGTTGGAGGATACCTCGCCCTGATCGTCGGCGGCGCTTTTTTAGACCTGATCGGTTTTCTGCCTTATTATTAGTCATGCGAGCGGCTTTCGAGTGAGTATTCTCTATGGCGGTTCGTCCCCCGGTGCGGGGGGGAGAGAGAGAAAACGTAGAAAGCGGGTCACTTCTTCCGATGCAAGAAACAATTTTTTACACTAACGGAGGGAACCTTATGAAAAAAACGATCTGGGTGATGCTTTTCGCCTGTCTTTGTGTCTCTACCCTATTGGCCGGAACCGATCCGAAGGAAACGGCGAAGTCTTACCTACACTTCTTCTTCGAGGGGGATTTCGACGCAATGGTGGCCGTTCAGGATGAGACGATGCGGCACCTGTTCGGAAAACAGGCGATCAATCAATCTTACCAGGCTTTTTTGGTGAGTTTCGGCCGCTTTGAGGCCATTCTCAACATCGAAGAGTCTGAAACGCAGGGATACCGTGTTTACCGATTCTTCGCGAAAATGGAAAAGGCTTATTTGCTGATTACGGTTTCCATAGACGCGCAGAATCGCGTCGCGGGATTTTTCGCAAAACCGGCGGCTTCGCCGAATGCGTTGATACCGCCGTATGCGAACCTCGACCTGTTCACCGAAGAGGAGGTCGTCTTTGGTTCCAAGCAATGGCCGGTTTCCGGCGCTCTCACCCTTCCGAAAGGCGAGGCTCCCTACCCGCTCGTCATCCTAGTCGGCGGGTCAGGCCCGACGGATAAAGATTCTGCGATTGGCCCCAATAAGCCCTTTAGAGATCTGGCTTATGGACTCAGCTCGGGAGGCGTCGCCGTCCTGAGATTCAATAAGAGAACCTACGCGCACGGCGAGCGCATGGTCAAAGCCGAGGTCTCGGAAAAAGGAGCCGTGTGGGACGAGTATCTTGAGGACTTGAAAGAAGCGATCGCCTTTGCGAGGAGACTGGAGAACGTCGGGCAGATCTACGTGGCCGGGCACAGTTTGGGAGGCCAGGCGGCCGCCTTCGCCGCGGCCCAATGGGAAGGTCTTGCGGGACTGATTTTGCTTGCGGCCCCAGTGCGCCGATTCGCGCAGATCAGCATCGACCAGAACCGGTACTTTTTTCCTTCGACCGGTTTGCCACAAGAGCAATTGGATGCGGTTGTCGCGTTTTTTCAAAGCGTACTCGACCGCGAACTGCCCCCCGAGATGGAGATTCAGCCGGGATTGACGGTCAGTTACATGTATGATTGGGACCGTTACCCCATGATGGATTCGTTAGAGAAAGTGCGTTTGCCGGTCATTGTGCTGCAAGGCGAAGAAGACTTCCAGGCGACTATGGAGGGGGACTTTCTGCCGCTTATGGAAGCCTTTGGCAACAGTGCGCGATTTACCTTCAAATCCTATCCGGGACTCAATCACCTGTTTATGAAAACCGAGATTGGCGTGTTCCACACGACCGATGAATACCAAACCGAGGGGTTTGTCGCCTTCGAAACGATCGAAACGCTGCTCTCATGGGTCCGGCTATTGCGTTGGGAATGAAAACCTAACACGGGTGATCCGCTACGCTTGAGGGCGGACACCCTCACGGAGTTTTTCTCGCTCGGTTGGGATGATTCGAAGGAACTGCCGGTTAGGAGAAGTTTTTCGACTGTTCAGAACCGTTTGAAAAGAGCCCATAAGCTAAGTTTCGGAAGCCTCTTTTGGATTCGGGCATGTATCAGAGCACATGAAGTAGTCAGGTAAGCTTTCGGAAAGCTCCGTTGGCGTCAGGACGAAGAGCAGATCCCCGCTGATGAGCCGGGTGTTTCCTTTGGCCGGTACCAGCTGGTTGTCTCGCACGATCGCCGTAATGGATACGTCCGGGGGCAACTCCATTTCTCGGATCAACTTTTCGGCGGCGTAGTCCCTCTCTCCCAGGGAGACTTCGATCAGTTCGAAGTTTGCGTTTTCAAGCGCCATCAACTCCATCGAAACGAGCGGTTTTGGCGCAGATTTCCTCAGAAGCCCCAGCGAACGCCCCACCCGATCCAAGGTGGAGCCTTCCAACAACGTCGTCAGGAAGACGGCAAAAAACACGATGTTAAAGAAGCGCGAATCCGGATCCAACCCCGCGACGACCGGGTACGTGGCGAGAACGATCGGGACGGCGCCTTTAAAACCGCTCCAAGCGATAAACACCCTTTCTTTGAAGGAAAAACCCGAAAACAGTGTGCAGAGAAAGACGGCGATCGGGCGAGACACGAACATCAGAATGATCGCGACCCAAACCCCTTCATGCCAAGAGAACAACAATTGTTTTGGGAAGACCAATAACCCGAGGAGGAGAAAGACAAGAACTTGGGCGAAGGTGGAAATCCCCTCCAAAAAGTGAGAAACGCCTCCTTTGAAGGCGAATTTTGCGTTTCCAAACAGGACTCCCGCGAAGAATACGGCGACAAACCCGTTGGCGTTAACGATCTTCGCAAAGCCGTAAGCCAACAGACAGACGCCGATGATCAAGACATAGTAGAATCCGCCGCTTCCCGCCTTCAGCGAGTTAAAAAGCCACTTTCCCGCAGTAAAGACCAACCAGCCGATAAGCGCCCCGCCGCAGAGTTGCCAAAGAAAAGAGAGACCCCACATCCAGACGGATTGTTGGGCGCCGTTGATCAGCCCGATGATCGTGACGGTCAACATGATTGCCATCGGATCGTTGGAGGCAGACTCTACTTGTAGGGTTGCCATGACTTTTGGGGGCAACGCCTTTCCCCTCAGGATCGAAAAGACGGCGGCAGCGTCCGTGGAGGAGATGATTGAGCCGAGCAGCATCGCGGTGAGCCAGTCTAAGTGAAAGAAAACGTGAAGGAATACGGCGGTGACGGCACCGGTGATCACGACGCCCAGGGTTGCTAACGATAAAGCGGGTTTGAGAGCTGTTTTCAAGAGGCTCTTTTTAATTGTGTAGCCGCCTTCGAACAGGATTATGATCAAAGCGATATCGCTAATTTGGCGGGCAAGCCTCATGTTATCGAAATAGAACCATCCGAATCCGTCGCTTCCGAACAACATTCCGATACCCAAAAAAATGAGTAATCCCGGGATTCCGATCTTCGTCGTTATTTTCGTGGAAAAGGTCGCTAAAATGATCAAACCTGCCCAGATAAGTTCCATGGCGTACCTCCCGCTGATACCTCCATTCTAACATTTTCGAACAGAAATTGTTATCCTCCAGGCGGGCAGGAAAAGAGCTCCCTGGAGGAAGCGACCTTCTTCCTATCCCTGCCCCCCGCAAAATAAGCGGGATCCTGACGCGCGTCTACCGTTCTGTGGGCAAAACGTCGAAATCCAGATGAAAGGTTTATATCGAACCGTGCCGGTTGGTTTTCAAATCAATAGTGTATAATAATCGATGGGGCGCCTGGCCCCCATTGGAAACCGGCTTACCGGGAACAGGACGTGTCGTCCGGAATCGCGCGCTATCCAAAACCCGTTCTTTCTTCGTAACGGTGACTTAAGATCTAAACAGTTGTATTTATCGCGCGTTGGTATGCAACCGGTTACGATGACAAATAACAACAGATAAAGGACGTGAGAGATAAAGGGCGGAGGGAAGAAGATGAAGGATGCCGAAAACCGACTGGAAGACTTCGAAAACGCGTTGCTGAAGATCGATAGGATTAGCGCCGCATCGATCTTTCGCGGGTACGCGCAAGTATCGCAAGGCGATCATCCCGTTGAACAGATAGTTGTCGAAGCGCTCGAACGGATCGGGAAAAAGTGGGAGCTCGGAGCCGTGTCTTTGGCTCAGGTCTATATGAGCGGGCGGATCTGCGAAGAGTTGATCGATGAGTATCTTCCGAAAGCGAAAGTGAACCGAAAAGAATCTCCCCGAATAGCGATCGCCCTGTTAATCGACCGCCACGCTCTGGGAAAAAAGATCGTGAGCTCGTTGTTGCGGGCCGCCGGGTACGAGGTGACGGACTTTGGGGATGGCCTGACTCCCGAACAGATAGCGGGAAAAACGATCGCAAACCGGATCGAGATACTCCTCATTTCGACGCTCATGTACCTTTCCGCTCTTAAGGTCAAGGAATTGCGCTCTCTACTCGAGAAAGAGGGGTATCCGGTCAAGATCTTTGTCGGCGGCGCCCCTTTTCGCTTTGACGAACGGTTATGGGAGACGGTAGGCGCCGACGCCGGATCGAGAACGGCCTCCGATGTCTTCCACCTTCTTGAGTACTTGGGCGAAGGGAAGGAGGCGTTACGATGAACGGTAAACCGCACGGCATTTCCACTCCGCACGGCATTTCCACTCCGCAGACCTCTATGGAACGCGTCCTGACCGCGATGTCCCATAAAGAACCGGATCGGGTTCCGCTTTTTTTACTCTTCTCCCTGTATGGCGCGAAAGAGCTCCACATGAGCGTCAAGGAATACTTTGAAAGGGCGGAGAACGTTGTCGGCGCGCAACTCTTGATGCGCGAAAAGTACCGTAACGATTGCTACAATAATTTCTTCTACGCATCCATAGAAACGGAAGCCTTCGGATCAGAGAGCGTTTTTGTTGAGAATGGCCCGCCGAATGCGGGTGTCCCGGTCTTAGACTCTATCGAAGACGTCTTTCATCTGGAACCGCCTGCGGTCGACGAAAGCCCAGGATTGAAACGAGTCCTTCTTGTGACAGAAATGCTGAAGGAACGGGTGGAGGATCAAGCCCCGATTATCGGCGTCGCGGTGTCGCCGTTCTCGTTACCGGTGATGCAAATCGGTTTCGAGAAGTATTTGGAGATGATTTATTTCCGAAAAGAAGCCTTCGAGAGGCTCATGAAAGTGAATGAAGCGTTCTGCGTAGCTTGGGCGAACGCGCAGTTAGCGGCCGGGGCGACTGCCATCTGCTATTTCGATCCGCTTGCTTCTCCGACCGTGATAGAAAAAGAGGTCTATATGAAAACAGGATACCCCGTCGCCAAACGAACGATCGCGAAAATAAAAGGGGCGACGGCCACGCATTTGGCTTCGGGTATCGCCTTTCCCGTCGTCAACGAGATATTCCAAACGGGAACCGCCGCTCTCGGATTCGGCTCTGTCGAAGATGCCGCCGCTTTGAAGAAGGAAGCCCGAGGCAAAGTGTGCCTGATCGGAAACCTGAACGCGTTGGATATGGTCCGCTGGACGAGGGAACAGACGCGTCAAACCGTAAAAGCATTGATAGAACACGTGGCTGAAGGCGGAGGCTTTATCCTATCCGACTCTCACGGCGAAATTCCATGGCAGGTGCCGGAAGAAGTGCTGTTGGAAGTTTCCGAAGCCGTCCGGCTTTACGGAACCTACCCGTTGAAACGAGGAGATGACCACGCGTAAACTCAAAATATTCATTTGTGAAAACTACATCCCTGACTACTTGAGTGTTATCGAAAAGGAAAAACCGGAGAACGTAAGCGTTGAAGCTTACCCTTCCCTGTGTTTCAAACGACTGGCGCACGCTCAAATAAAGGGGCAGCTTCAGCAAACGGTGGATAACGGAGATAACGGCGTCATCTTTTGCAGCCGGTTCTGCGAGATACAAAAACTGGTTCCGGATAACCTGGCGATGAAAGTGGTTTCTTTGAACTATTGCTTTTCGCATCTGGCCTCGCCTCCGATGATTCAGGCCGTCTTCGATGAAGGCGGGTATATCATCGGTTTGGGCTGGCTCAACAGTTGGAAGGAAATACTGAAGGAATTGGGTTTCGATAGAAAGATGGCTCAAGAATTCTATCAAGAAGTATGCGCCAAGTTGGTTTATATCGATACCGGGATCGATCCGGACGCAAAGGGGAAATTGGCGGAGCTTTCCGAATACCTAAAAATCCCTGCCGTTACGATTCCCTTTGACTTGGAATCGCTTGAGTTGTCGATCAAAGGCGTCATTGCGGAGTGGAAGATGAATCAACGGTCAACCGAGATCGCGGCGGAAGCTTCCGAGATTCAAAACCAACTTCAAGCGCAGGCTGCCGAATACGCGGCGGTTCTCGACGTGCTGGGAAGGATCGGAACCTACGACAGTCGGGAGAGGGCGATGGAGGGAATTCGAGAGATCTTCACCGTCGTTTTGGGAGCAAACCGTTTTCGCTTTATCTCCAAAGAAGAAGACTTTTCGGGCATCCCGGTGGAAGCTGTCGCGCTCTTTGGCGATCCGAGCGGGGTGGAAATACCGCCCCCCAACTGTTACTTTGAAGAAGAAAAGCAGCGATTTTTCGTCGTCGTCAAACTTGCGGATCGGGTTCACGGCATCATCGAAGCGGGGGACTTTCTGTTTCCCCAATACATCAACCGCTACCTCAATTTTGCGCTCAGCATCTCGCAAATCTGCGGTTTGGTGCTCACCAACATCGAACGATACGAAACAATCGTCAGAATCGCCCAGTTGGATCCTCTGACGGGCGCCTACAATCGGAGATACCTCACGGGAAAACTCCAAGAAGAGATCGACCGCGCCGCGCGAACCAAACGCCCCTTTTCCCTCGTTATGCTGGACATCGACCACTTCAAGCAAATCAACGATAGGTTTGGCCATCATGCGGGAGACACCGCCCTGAAAGCGCTTGTTGAGATGATAAAAAGGCGTATCCGAAGAATTGACAACCTCGCGCGGTGGGGGGGCGAGGAGTTTTTAATCTTGCTGCCCGAAACGAGCGGGGTCAATGCGGCTTTGTTAGCCGAAGAGTTCTGTGGCACCCTATACCGGGAGGGCGTCCCGGAAGTGGGACAGATGACGGCCAGCTTCGGGGTCGCCTCATACCGGGAGGGCGATTCCATCGATTCTTTGGTGAATCGGGCGGATGACCAGATGTATCGCGCCAAACAGACCGGTCGGAACCGGGTTTGTTGTGAAGATTTCGAATAGATGGCTGCTCACAGACTGCTTGGCTATGATCGGATGGCCTTGACGCCAAGAGAGGGTCGCAAGACGGAAAGGCCGTTTTATTGCCCCGATGTGTTAGGGGTGGAAGGATAAGGGCTTCGAAGGTCGAATGATCAATAGATGATAACGGTCGTTCCGATCGGTAAAAGGCGCTGCAGTTGTTCGATATCTTCATTGAACATCCGGATGCACCCATGAGAGATACGCTTGCCGATCTCCCAGGGTCTGTTGGTCCCGTGGATTCCATATTGCGGATTGCTGAGTTCCAACCACCAGGTACCCAGTCCGTTAATCGGGGCGAGAGGATAGATGTACTCTCCTTCCCAATAGAGCGCCGGATTCGGGATTTTTCGGGTGATAAAATAGGTCCCCGGTTTTGTGCTTTGCCCTCTCCCGACGGCGACCGGATAGGTTCGCAAAGGCTCTCCTTCCCAGAATACCGTTAAGTGGCACTCGGAAAGGCTAATCGACAAAGTGACCGGGGAACTCGGGGCGTTGACCCTTCCGATGCGAAGAACCTGTCCAGGATAAAGGTGCGTGTCGGTTTGGTTGATAATTTCCAAAAAGGCGACCGAGCTCCGGTAGATCTGAGCGATGCGATAAAGGTATTCTCCCGCTTGTACGACGTGTTGGCCGGTGATTTCTGCTTCAAGCGATAAAACCTCCGTTTCAGCGGAGAAGAGAACATTGCCAAAGCTGAGCAGCGGGTATTCGAAAGTACGGCCGTTCAGTGCGAAGATAAGCGAATAGGGAGAAAAATCGGGAGCGCTGAGAGTGACGGGGCATTGGGCGCAAACCTCTTCTCCGAATACGAAAACCGGGATTTCCCGGTCGATTCCGGGACCTCGCAGATAGAGCCGCTCCAGCTGCTCCTCCTCTTCTAATCGCCCGATCACGTGAAGAAGAAACGTCCCTTCGGACGTTTCTTCTTCAAAGAGCGCGGCCGAAAAAACCGTGATATTCCTGGCCGCTAGACCTGTTGAAAACCAAAATAGGACGGTAAACAGGATATTGAGCGCGCGCTTTACATCCAATTTTATTTTACGATCGGTTTTAAGAGTTTCATCATATCCTCGTTACGGATCTTCACTTTTTCTCCGTACACTTCTTCCATAGCTAATTCCATGAGCTTAGACAACTCCGCGTGCTCCCCGCGCAATGTGCGCTCCTCTTTCAAACGCTCCGCCCTTTTCCCCACCAAGACGGGAACGGCGTACTTGTAAGGCACCTTTTTGAGCATGTCATCGTAATTGTACTGCAATTTGTACACGCTTTACTCCTCTCTTTCTATGAAAAAATGGTCTATCTCTTCCTCAAAGGATCGAATTTCCGCTTCTCGCGAAACCACAAGACACCGATAGGCATCGATGATGGCTTCCAAATCCCGGGCGGCCGGGTCGACCGAACGGTTAACGATGAGATATTGAAAATCGCGGATATGCGACATCTCCCATTTTGAATCTTCCAAACGTTTGCAGACCTCTTCTTTTTTCTCTGTAGCGCGTTTTCGCAAACGCATCGCCAATTCCTGCAGACTCGGCGGCGCCAAAAAAATCAGTATCGCTTCGGGCATCGCTTTTCTGACGTTCAATGCCCCTTGAACGTCTATATCCAGCAAAACATCCTGCCCCTTCTCGAGCAAAGGACTGACGAAACTGCGAGACGTGCCGTAAAAGTTCCCGTGGACTTCCGCGTATTCTAAAAAATCCCCTTGAGCGATCAGCTGATCAAAACGGTCGCGTTCGATGAAGTTGTATTGAATTCCATTTGTTTCGGCAATTCTCGGCTTCCGGGTCGTGTAAGATACGGAAAAAATAAGCTTGTCGCCTTGCTGACGCAAGACTTTTTCCATAACCGTCGTTTTACCGGCACCCGAAGGGCCGGATACGACATATAGGAATCCTTTTCGCATGCGTCTCAAACGACCCGGATATTCTGCAGCACTTTTTCGAGTTCTTCGAAACTTTGCCTGAATCGTAAAGCGATTGTTTCGGGTTGAATCGCGCTTAAAATGACGTGATTACTATCGGTGATCACGATGGCCCGCGTTTTTCTTCCGTAGGTGGCATCGATCAACTTCCCATCATCTTTTGCCTGCTCTTTCAGTCGCTTCATCGGAGCAGATTCGGGATTGACGATCGCGATCACACGATCCCCAACGATGATATTCCCAAACCCGATGTTTATAATTCCGTACATTCAGGCACCTCCAGAAGTCTCCAACAACAGCATACCCGTCTTAGAAATTACGTTCCTGATTATAACATAACTCCCGCGATTTCTCTGTACGGGTGAAAAAGGGGCGGGGAGAATGACTAACCGAACCGGCTCATTCTACCGAATCAGCAGCGAGCCTTCCACGCCTTCCCGTCGCGTCGAAGCCAGACATTGACCTCCCTTCCGAAATAGCCTATAATTGCGAGGTGCTATAGGGACTATTCTATGAAAGGAAGTGATAGCGTGAGAAAAGTGACTATGATACTGTTCGCCGCCTGTGTGCTGGCTATTGGAGGCTTCGCGAGTCCGATCGATTGGATCCCTCGCGATACCGGATTCGCGCTCTATGTCGGCAACGGTTCGACTCTGAATCCGGGCTTGTCGGCTTGGGTTTTAGAACGGTTGCCGATCGATGAAAAAATCCTTGAAAAAGAGGACGGATATCTGCTGATTTTTGGCAGCATCAAACTACAGGAAAGCTTACTGAGTCTTTTAGAGTTGGATTTTGACGGAGACTTTGAAGAAACGCTTCTCGCGATCTCTCAACAACCTGTAGCGATGATTACGAACCTAATTCCGGCCGGAATTCTCTCTCAAACTCTCTTCGACGCGCTCGAAAACACTCTCTCCGACTACGAAGCCGAAAGCGCGCGCGCCTTTTCCCTCTCGCCCTTTCAAGGGACGCGTTTTCAAGTTCGCGCGATCACGGAATACCCACCGGTGATCGCGGATATACTTCTGTTAGAAATCGAGGATCAAACGGTTTTTTGCACCGATGAAGATCTCTTGAAAGAAGTGATCGCCGCTTACAAAAACCCGCAATACCGATTAAACACCGCGTCGGATTTTTCATCGAAGTCTTTGGCCGCGGCCGGTACGGATCATATTGTCTATTACTGCCCTTGTTTTCCGCTTTCCGTCTTGGCTTTACGCGCTTTGGGATTCCAATGGGGCTATCCCGGAGCGCTCAGCATAACGGTAAACTTAACGGGGGACTTAGTCGTCCGAGGGTCTCAGGAGATGATCTACCAGAGCGATCGCACGAAAACGAGATATCTGTCTGAGAACCTTTCACTCCAATCGTTCTTAGGCGCTCCAAGTTTCGAAGCTTATTCCTTATTTTCCCGGGCGCGCCCCCGGCTTTTAGACCTGTCTTGGATCCGGGAATTCGTCGAAGATGTTCTCGGCGGCCTGATCCCTTATGGCTTTTCGCTAAGCGCCGATATCGAAGACTTGGAAGTCCCGATGGCGATTTCTGGTTTATTCGAAAACTACGCCCGCGGCAGTTCTTTTTGGACGAATATCGATGAAGAACGGTTCACGCTCCTTCTGGATACAGAAGACCCTCAGAACGCGATCGCGTATTTCGGTTATCTGATGGGGCTGCCCGTCATCGAAGCAGAAGATTATTACTTTCTGTCCGAATACGACAGCTATGGGTATGCCGCCAAAACGGGTTCTATCGTCGAGATTTCGAATGATCAGGAAGAGACCGCCGTGTTTTCTCCAAAGTACCTTGACGCGGGCCTCTTGGAAGAAACTCGCCCCGGGTGGGCGGAGAAGTTGAAGCGCTATCCGGAGGGTCTTCTGTTATCCCTTTTTTATGAAGATTTCTTAGCGCTTCTTGGCGGTTTCGATCAGAACGGCCACTTAAGGTTTTCTCTCGACCTAAACGCGGCGAACTTAATCAGGTTGGCCGAACGTCAGAAGTCACAGGCCGAGTTCGACACCATCGTCAATGCCTATGAAGACATATTCTATTATATCTATGATCGTATCTATCAAACCGAAGACGGAATCGTGGCCCTTTCTTTACTGGTCGAAGAGGCGCCGTACGTCCTCGATGATCCGGATTATCTCGACCGTTTTGAGGTAGAGGTGGAAGGAACGGAAAACGGCGTGCGGTATACGATCTCATATACCCCCTCTTTGCCCGCAAGTTTCGGTTTTGAAGTGCTCCAAGACGCTCTTGATTGGCTAATCATGTACTATGAAGTCCAATTCGAGGTCATCGAGGGGCGACCGACCTTAGTATACGAAGCGGTCGAGGGATAGAGCGCTCTTTACGAACGCTTGCGTTTCGTCTTGGCGTCGTTTTTCGACCGTCATCGAAATATATGTTACACTCGTACAGGATTAGGATACTCACTCAGGAGGTCTAAGCATGACACAGGCACATAAGGCATGGATCGTCGTTATCAGCGGCCTAGGCGTCAATCTGTCGCTCGGGGTGCTCTATTCTTGGGGCGTTATCTCGGCGGCGTTGATAGATCAACTCAACTGGACTGCGACACAGACCCAAATACCTTATATGCTGGCTTCAGCGGTTTTTGCAGTCAGCATGATACCTGCGGGCAGATTGCAAGACAAGTTCGGTCCCAAGATTGTCTTGCTGTTTGCGTCGGTTTTGGCGGGAGCCGGTTTTATAATGTCCGGACTCACGTTGAACGTATGGGGACTCAGCGTGTTTTTCGGTGTTGTTTTTGGGTTGGCGATGGGCTTTGGTTACGCCTCCCCAAGCCCCGCGGCCGTGAAATGGTTTCATCCGAAGCATCGTGGGTTGATTACCGGGCTCGTCGTGAGCGGATTCGGGCTTGCGCCCGTTTATATCGCGCCCTTATCGACCTATTTGCTGAAACAATTCGGGCTAGCGCCTACCTTCGTCATCCTCGGGGTTCTGTTTTTCGCCACCTTGTTCCTTTTTTCTTTCCTCGTTAAAAACCCTCCCAGAGACCATGTCCCGATCGTTCTGAAGGGATCGAAAGGGAGAGAATCAAAGTCTTCCGTGCCGGATAAAGACTATGTCGAAATGTTGAAAACAACGGATTTTTACCTCATCTGGCTCATGTTTTTCTGTGGCACCTTTGCCGGTTTGAAGATTATCGGGCAGATGGCGAAAATCGGTCAGGAACAGGCTTCTATGGACAACGGCTTTCTTCTGGTGATTGTTTACGCTATCTTCAATTTTATCGGAAGAATCAGTTGGGGGAGTATCTCGGACAGGATCGGACGCGGGCTATCCCTGCTCATTATGTTTTCGATTCAGGTAGTCGTCTTTCTGGTCTTTGAGTTCTTAACAGAACCCTTTACATTGCTTGCGGGAAAAAGCCTTATCGGGTTCACCTTCGGCGGGATGTTAACGGTTTTTCCCGCTATCACCGCCGACTTCTACGGTACGAAACACCTGGGTGTCAATTACGGTATGCTGATCACGGCTTGGGGGGTGGGGGGGGTCTTGGGTCCGCTGTTAGGAGGGCTCACGCGCGACTATACGGGAAATTTCCGTTTGAGTTACTTCTTCGCCATGCTGATCAGCGCTGTGGGTTTGCTATTAAGCCTTACACTGATCCGCCGGATTAAGAAGAGCCCCGCAGCCTTCAACGCAACCTGATAGGCCCTTCCTTTGTCCGGTTCGGAAAAAACGCGTTATCGGAAGCGCACTCGCTTCCGTTTGCATGTAACCGGTCTTTATTCCGTGTCAGAAGACCGCGCGAAAACTCGTGCGGTCTTCGTCTATAAAGATGCCACTATCTTGATATAGGAGGGGGAGCCTTGAAAAACGCGATGGTCTGTTTTTGTGTGATCTTATTCCTTCTAACGGCATGCACCGGGGCGAAGAACCCGGAAGTTTTAGCAGAAGAGCCTTTCGGAAACGAGACATTTCAGGAACCGGCTGAAACGGGTGAGCAGGATCAGATTCAACCGGAGGAATCCTTCGATTCTCCTTCGGTTCCGCCTGTGTTGGGAGGAGAGACAGCTGCCAGTTTCCCGCAATACGACCCAATCGGTGCAAAGGATTTCATCTTGCGATTAAACCAAATCCTCTATGAAAAGGCCTATGATTTGCTTGAAACGACAGACTCTCAGCCGACAACCTACCTGTGCGACTACCAAACGACCTATCAGTCTCCACCACTGACCAGCTTTCGATACGAATACTATTACTATCAATTTCCCGCCGCTCACGGATTGAGCGCCTGTTCAGGCGTGACCATCGATTGGGAGCGGGAAGAGATCTTAACCCTCCAATCGTTCTTCTTCGAGCATCCGATATGGAAAGAGGTCGTGAACGACCGCATGCGCGCCTACCTGTTCCAGGAAGAGATCGCTTTGTTCGACATCACCGCCTTCGAAGGGGTGACGGAAGACCAAACCTTTTACTTAACGGATACTGCTTTCGTGCTGGTCTATCCCCCATATCGGTACACTCCGGGAGTGTTGGGCGTATTGGAGATACCGGTTGACTATGCTGACGTCGCGTCGCACTTGCGCGAGGTCTATCGGGATGTCCTGCTTCCTGAACCGGATACTGTGAACGGCGAAACGGTGAATCGGTAAGGATAACTCCCCCGTCGAGGCGAACCGAATACTTCGCTTTATGGTATACTAATATCGGAAAAGACAAGCAATTATCTACTCCTGGGGGTGTTTTTTATGGATTCAACAAAGAAAGGCCGGGTCGTGAGTATTATCGGGCCGGTGGTTGACGTCCGATTCGACCACGGTTCCCTTCCTGAGATATTTAATGCCCTTGAGATCGTAAACCCCGAGACGGGCGCTACCCTTGTGCTGGAAGTCGAGCAGCTGATAGGCGATAACACTGTTCGAACGGTCGCTCTTGATTCGACGGACGGATTGGTCAGAGATGCGCAAGTGACCGATACGGGCTCGCCGATTCGGGTTCCGGTGGGATCGAAAGCGATGGGAAGAATGTTCAACCTACTGGGTAACCCAATAGACGAAAGAGGTCCCGTCGATATTAAAGAGCGTTGGCCGATCCATCGTCCTGCCCCTTCCATCAAAGAACAATCGACGGAGATAGAAATATTGGAGACCGGTATCAAGGTCATCGATCTGATCGCCCCCTTTCCGAAGGGCGGAAAGATCGGGTTTTTCGGCGGCGCGGGAGTTGGGAAGACCGTTCTCGTTATGGAATTGATCCGGAATATCGCGATCGAACACCACGGTTTTTCGATGTTCGCCGGTGTTGGAGAACGGACAAGAGAAGGGAACGACCTCTATCTTGACATGGAGGAGTCCGGTGTTCTCCAAAATACCGTTTTAGTATTCGGGCAGATGAACGAGCCCCCCGGAGCTCGATTTCGCGTCGCCCTTTCCGCGTTGACCATGGCGGAGTACTTTCGAGACGTCGAAGGCAAAGACGTTTTGCTTTTCATCGATAACATCTTCCGTTTCGTCCAAGCCGGTTCCGAAGTGTCGGCTTTGTTGGGAAGGATGCCCAGCGCCGTCGGTTACCAGCCGACGCTTTCTACGGATATGGGAGAATTGCAGGAGCGGATTACCTCCACCAAAAAAGGGTCGATCACCTCGGTGCAGGCGATCTATGTCCCGGCGGACGATATCACCGATCCCGCCCCCGCGACGACTTTTACGCATTTGGATGCATCGGTCGTGTTGTCTCGGCAGATTTCCGAGTTGGGAATCTATCCGGCCGTCGATCCGCTGGATTCCAACTCGAAGATTTTGGATCCCAACGTCGTCGGAGAGGCTCATTATCAGGTGGCTCGGCAAGTTCAAGAAGTATTGCAGCGTTATAAGGAACTTCAGGATATTATTGCCATCTTGGGGATGGAAGAGCTTTCGGAAGAGGACAAGAAGTCGGTGCAACGGGCGCGGAAAATTCAGCGGTTTTTGAGTCAGCCGTTCTTTGTCGCCGAAAAGTTTTCGGGTATCCAAGGCCGGTACGTCCCGATCGGCGAAACCATCCGAAGTTTCAGAGATATTTTAGACGGGAAGTACGATCATCTGCCCGAACAAGCTTTTTACATGGTTGGAAATATCGAACAGGCGGTTGAACGCGCGAAGACGCTCAAAGGGGGTGAATGATTTGTCCCTTTTCCAGGTCCGGATCATTACTCCGGAGAGAGTTGTGTGGGAGGGGAACGCTCAAATTGTCACGTTTAGAACCCTTGAAGGCTCTATGGGTGTTCTTTCGAAACGAGCGCCGATTATGGCCGCTTTGGATATCGCTCCGTTAAAGGTGACGACCGAAACCGGTGTGGAAGAGTTCGCGGTGCATGGCGGGGTATTGAAGATGGACGGAGACCTGTACCTTATCGTTACCGACGCCGCGGAAAACGTGAAAGAGATCGATATATACCGCGCCGAGACGGCGAAACGGCGCGCGATGGATCGCCTCGAAAAGGCGAAGAGCGATATCGAACGCATGCGCTCAAAAGCATCACTGCAGAAAAACTTGCTGCGCGAGTCTTTAGGCCGGAAGCGGTAGGCATCGTCGATGTTTTTTCGAGCCGAACCGATCTTTGTTGAGCGGCCTTGGGGAGGTTCGTTTTTTAAGAGCCTGTTTCCGCATTGCCCGGACGGGCCGATCGGTGAAGTGTGGCTGCTATCGGGAATAGAAGGAAAGTCCACCCCTTTGTTTCCCGAGGATTCTACTGAGGTAGCAACGCATGGACTACCCGGCCGTACCGTAGAGATCACGGGCGAAGCGTTACCCAGATTTCCTTTGATAATAAAGCTATTGAAAGCCAATGAATGGTTGTCGGTGCAGGTACACCCGAACGATCGCATCGCCCGAATAGAAGAGGGAGAACCGTGGGGAAAATCGGAGATGTGGGTGGTAGCCGGTACAGACGAGGAAGCTTTGCTGATCGATGGGTTCAACGCGGGTTTTTCGCTGGAATCTGCGCGGCAACGGTCTGATCCCGAGGGCTTCTTTCGAAAGATCGAAGCGGCGCTCCATTTCGTCAAACCAGAGATCGGGGAGATCTATGAGATTCCTTCCGGCACCGTTCACGCTTTGGGGCCCGGGGTTTTCGCAATCGAAATCCAGCAAGCCTCCGAATTGACTTACCGGTTATTCGACTGGGGGCGTCGGCGCCCGGTCCAGATTGAAAAAGCGATAGAGGCGGCGACTCCAAATAACGATCGAGCCAAGAAGCACCTCTTGATTCGTGGCGTGAGCAACGACTATTTCGACTGTTCCTTTCGATCGGATGGGACGGCCGAGGGCTTCTGCCTTTTGCTGTCGCAGGGGTCTCTGAAGATAGACCATATTCGCTGCCTTCCTTGGCAAGTCATTATCATTCCTTCAGGAGAAAAGGTCCGTTTGGAGGGCCAGTATTTGCATATCGGTTTAGGCCCGATCTGGCGATCATATATTCAGTGAAGAAAACGCAACCCTTTTCTTCGACTGTTACATAAGGAGGTTTCATTCTATGCCATACGTTCCGACGAAAGAGATTCTGGGAGACGCGCATGCAAAGGTTTACGGTGTCGGCGCTTTTAATATTAACGATTTGGAGTTCCTTCAAGCGGTTGTTGGCGCGGGAGCGGAGGAGAACTCTCCGGTTCTGATCGAAGTCAGCGAAGGAGCCATTACCTACGCGGGTTACGGGCAGGTTCAAAGGGGAGCCGACACGCTCTACGCCATGGTGAAGGAGTATGCGGATACGGTAACGATCCCGGTCGCCCTGCACCTTGACCACGGAAAAGAGTTCAAGCACATAATGGCTTGTATCAAAGCCGGTTTTGGATCGGTTATGATCGATGCGTCGTCCTTGCCTTACGAGGAAAACCTTAAAGAGACGCTTCGAATCGTTGAGATCGCCCACGCGGTAGGGGTTTCTGTAGAAGCGGAGTTAGGGACCCTCAAAGGAATCGAGGATAATGTGGAAGCTGCCGAATCTATCCTGGTAGATCCCGCTCAAGCGGATGATTTTGTTAAAAGAACCCGCGTAGACTACCTGGCGCCTGCGATCGGGACCAGCCACGGCGCTTTCAAGTTCAAAGGGAAAGCCAAACTTGATTTGCAAAGGCTCAGAAAGGTAAAAGAGCTTACGGGAATACCGTTGGTCCTTCACGGCGCTTCTTCTGTGCCGGAAGAGATGGTTGCTTTGGCCAATCAGTACGGAGGAAAGATCGAAGGCGCGAAGGGGGTTCCTTTCGAAGTGCTGAAAGAATGCGTTGAGGCCGGTATCAATAAAGTGAATACGGACACCGATCTCCGGATAACCTTTATTGCGGTTTTGAGAAAGATGTTAACCGAAAAGCCGGGAGAAATCGACCCGCGAAAACTTTTCGGTCCGGCGATAGAAGCGGTAAAAGAGATCGTAAAAGCCAGGATGCGCGTATTAGGCTCATCCGGCAGAGCATAACACGGGCCGATCGAAGGAGGAATGGCATGAAAATACTGGTGATTAACTCGGGAAGCTCCTCGATCAAGTATCAGTTGCTGGATATGAAAACCGAGCAAGTGCTTTGTAAAGGCCTTGCCGAACGCATCGGCATTCCGGGGTCGCAACTGAAACATACCCGTGGAAAAGATAAGTTTACGATCGAGAAGCCTATTCCCCACCACGACGACGGGTTGAAATTGATACTGGATACAATCACCGATCCCGAAAAAGGGGTCTTCGATAACTTAACCGAGATTAAAGCGATCGGGCATCGCGTGGTGCACGGCGCCGAGAAATTTTCCGGTTCCGTTTTGGTGGAAGACGACGTTATTCATGCCTTGGAGGAAAATGCCTATTTAGCGCCGCTGCACAATCCTCCGAACATCGTGGGGATACGTGCTGCGATGAGACTCCTCCCGGGAGTGCCCAACGTCGCCGTTTTCGATACCGCCTTCCACAGCATGATGCCTCCGAAAGCGTTCTTATATGCAATTCCGATGGAATATTACCGTAAGTACAAGATTCGTCGATACGGATTTCATGGCACCTCCCACCGCTACGTGTCTCAGGTCGCCGCGCAAATGCTGGGCAAAGAGTTCACCGCGTTGAAAATCATCACGTGTCACTTAGGGAATGGCGCTTCGATCGCGGCGGTCAACTGCGGAAAATCGATCGATACCTCTATGGGATTTACGCCCTTGGAAGGATTGGTCATGGGAACGCGCAGCGGAGACCTTGATCCTTCAATTCTCGTCTTTCTGCAAGAAAAGGAAGGAGAGACCGCCGAAGAGGTCTACAGTATCTTGAACAAGAAGAGCGGAATGTTTGGGCTTTCGGACGGTTTTAGCAGCGACATGCGAGACATCGAAGCGAAAGTGGAGGAAAAAGAGCCGGTATGCCGGTTGGCGATGGATATCTACCAATACCGCATCGCGAAATACATCGGGGCGTATGCGGCCGCTATGAACGGCGTGGACGCGATCGTCTTCACCGCCGGCGTCGGTGAGAACGCGCCGATTATGCGCATGGAGATCTGTCATGAGTATTTAGGGTATTTGGGCGTCACGTTGGATTCGGAAAAGAACAATCGGCGGGGAGAAGACGTTATCATCACGACTCCCGATTCGAGAACACCGGTTCTTGTGATAGGAACCAACGAAGAGCTCGTGATCGCGCGAGATACGCGAGAGATTGTCGAAAAAGGGTTGAAGGCTTTATAACTTTATCGAAATTCAGAAGGAGTGGATTATGGCGAAAAAAGAAGCTACCGGGAGCCCGGTGAAAGACCTGCAAAAGAAGTTAAGGCGGGAGCCCGTGTCGGTATGGTCTAAGCGCGAAAAGGAAGCGATTTTCGCGTTCAACGAAGAGTACAAACGGTTTTTATTTGCAGGGACGACGGAAAGGACTTCTGTGAGCGAGATGGTCCGGTTAGCCGAGAAGAACGGTTACATTGCTTTCGAAGCCTTTCTGAAAAATCCTCCGAAGAAATTAGAAGGCCAAAAAGTGTACTACAACAATCGTGGCAAGTCTGTCGCCTT
>CAZMHO010000007.1:0-17802 GCA_964566085.1 uncultured Thermotogaceae bacterium
GAACGCGTCGCGCAGATAGGACTTCGTTCGAACCAATTCTTTGCATTCTTTCAACATCAGGAACTTATCGCCGCCTCCGGTTAAGAAGTCGTTGGCCACCAATCGGAATTTTCGATCCATTTCAATTGGCGCCCCGTTGTACTCCACGGAAATCAGTCGATGGTAAGGTTCTTTTGAAGCGTCGAAAGTATAGCTAACCCCCGATACTTGCAAAAACTGGCCGGCCGCGCCCGGATAGACGGAAATGCCGTGTTCGATCGCATCCCAGATCTGCTTCCCCGTCGCTTCGACAACGACCACGGTGTTATCGAAAGGTAGAACGGTATAGATATCTTTGATGGTAATGCCGCCGACCGGGATACTCGCACGCACGCCACCGCCGTTCTGGAAGGCGATTTCGGCATCGGTCATCGCCCTCAAGCTGTCGGCGATGATGTTTCCAAGGTTCGACTCTTTCAACCGGACGGTCGCTCTTTCTCCATCCAAAAATACGGTCGTTTCACCGACGACGTACAACATCCGATCGTCCATTGCCGACACCGCTTTCTTAACTATCAGATCGACGACCGGGTCATCCGGCATATTTTGAGAGAGGAAGATGTGCGAGAAGGTGAAACCAAGAAGCTCTCCATCCCAGAAGTTGAGGTTCGTCTGGCTGATCAGTTCCGCATGCTTCCCCGATGACAACAACCAAGAATCGTTGATCTTTTCCGGGAAGGCGACGATGTCCGTCCCACCGCCATAAACAAGGTCGATCCCTTCCACTTTCTGACTGAGTACCGAATTATCTCCGTGCAAATGAGCCAACGCAATGATAAAATCAACTTTGCCTTTTAATTGCGCGACCGCATCTTTCGCTGCTTCGAAATGGTCGATAAAGGTAATCCCCTTCACGTTATTGGGATGGGTATACCAAGCGCTTTCGTCATCCGTCACGCCGATAATGCCGAACGTGATTCCCCCGTATTCCACAATATGATAAGGTTTCAAGAAGTCCGGGTGAGCGCCGTCTTTCAGGGTATTGGCGGACAAGAACGGGAAGTCGGCCAATTGGGCGTTACGCTCCATAACCGCGAAAGGGAAGTCGAAATCGTGATTCCCGAGCACCATCGCATCATACTCCATCCAATTCATGATACGAATAACCGGTTCCCCTTCGAACAAGTTGGCGACGTTCGTGTTGTAGGGTGCATCGCCGACATCAAGCAATAGAAGCTCTTTTTGGTCGCTCCATACCTGATTCACGTACTGGCTCATCTTCGCCATACCCCCGATCGTATAGTTTGAGCCGGCAGGTTTGTAAGGTTCCAAATGACCGTGGATATCGGTAGATACCAAAACAGTCACGACCTGGAACTTCGGATCGCCGATGATACTATAGAGCATATAAGCCGCCAGTTCGCGTGTAAGCGGTTCCGAAGAGGGGAGCGCGGGCATGCCCAAGATACCCAACATATTCAACCGGCCTGCGAGAGTGTTGTCGTAATCCTCATCCACACCGAATAGCGCGTTGTCCAACCAGATTAGGAATTCTTCCTGTGAGATGGGATCGTCCACGTTGAAGTATTCCGAAACGGGAAGGATTCTCGCGCGGGAAAGGCCTTCGATTTCATCCCCGTAATAATGGTCTTCCGTATCCTTAAAAGAGGAGATGACAAAGGATTCGTTGATCACTCCCAACGGATCTTTATAGGTATAGGATTTTTCTACCGCTTTATCCACTTTCAACGGTTCGATTATCGGGAGTTTTAACGCGACGCTGAGCCAGTAAGCCGCCTGCCCCCTCGTCAATGGCGCATTCGGTAGGAATTCTTCCCCGTATTCGCCTCCAACCCATGTTTTGTCGAATAATCCTTCGATCGCGTTTTTGTACGGGTTTCCCTCCAAATCGGCAAAAAAACTACCAGCGGTGAGGACTGAGAAGCAAACCAAAAGAAACAACAAAAATGAAATACCGGTTTTTTTCACACGCATCGTCTCCTTTCATCTCTGTAAACTTACCGATTTTCGGTAGATTGGGATTATTCTATCATAAATCCCCACTAAAAAAGGGCAAACTGTATTGTTTGCCCTTTATTTTACTCATAAGCGATTCGCGATTCTGCCGCTTTACCAGGATCTTTGAAGAACGACCCCATTCCTTTTTCGACCACTTCCGCATGCTTCGGAACCGTAAACAGAATCCTTCTTTCCGGATTCTTCCGATTGAACTGGTTCACGATCTCTTGAATAACGGAGGATTGTTGTCCCACCCGCCGCTCAATTGTCCACCCGCGATCATCGATGGGAACAAAGAGCAATCCTTTTTCATAAGCCACGTTTATAAACGGGTCTTTCCCAACGATCATCAAATCGTTGGTTTTCGGACCCGAAATCTGATCCAGATGAACACACGGCGCTTCCAGCAAAAAGACCAACGCATCGGAATAGTCCCCGACTTCACGGTGAGAAAGGCCTCTGAAGTTCGAAGGCGATGGTTCTACGTGACTTTCGAATTTTTCTCTGCCCTTAACGTACAGCGCCGCGCCGACGGCATAATTTTTACTCCTTTCTGGAGCGACGATGCAGTTGGTGACCGGAAACATCGTCTCCGCTTCGTGCAAATCGATCACAATATCGATCTTTTCGTTGCGAATCATTTCCATCGCGGCGTAGGTGATCCGTTCACCCATGGTTCCGTTTGGTCTGCCGGGCCACGTCCTGTTGGTATTTCTTGCGTCGATATAAGATAGCAATTGACCGTCGGGATAGTGTACATACACATCTGGATCCGGCCATTGATCGAGCGCTTGCAATCCTCTGTCACCTAAACGGAATTTTTTCTCACCCCAAGGTGTCGGAATTGTATAATACAAGGGATAACCGCCCCCGGGTTGCGTACCCAATGAACCGCTGTAATTGAAATGCGGAATCACATAGACCGTTCCGATTTCGGCTTTCAGGTTCTCTATAAACAGAAAGGCCGTCACCATGGCGGATACTTCACTCTCGTGCGTTCCGGCGATAATCAGAACTTTCCCGCCTTCTTCCTTTCCTTTGAATTCATAAACGTTTGTATCTCCGACTGTCCCCTTCAGGGGTTCAAAGTAATCGCTCAGCTTAAAGATACGGGTGACGCCATCCCCCATCACGAGCGTTTCTTTGAAGTTTCGTTGCATCAGGATCGGAATTCCCCCCGCTAATAGAAAGAGAGCCAGGACTGCCAATATTAACCATTTAATCCACTTCATCTTTGCACCTACTTCCATCGGAGCAATCGTAGTAGGAATGGCAGCAATGCGATCGCTAACAGTATTTGTTTTTGCATATCTTTCGTCCGGAAGTAGTTCCAGACCATGACGATCACGATGATCGCCGACATTACGTAATAGAGAAACATAATCCAATCCATTCAAATCACCTAACCCATGAGGAAGGAAAGTTGATTGCTGAAAGCGACCATCAGAATACCGACGACGGTGATGGCGATCCAAGGCACGATACACTCTTTCAGGAACTTCCCGTAGCTTCCTTTATAACCGACGGTATCGACCGTTAACCTTCCGATTAGTTTCGTGGGGGGCAATCCGTCGCCCAGGGGCCAAAGCAAAGTCAAACCGGCTAACGCGATAACGGTGTTTATTCCCCTGGCGTTGAACATCCAGATAAGGGGAATCCCTAAAACGGCGACCCCGCCATATGTCAGGAGTCCTTCGGAAATCGGAATAACGAAAGGAAGGATGATGTAAAGTAAAGCCATCGGCGCCGTAACGATCCATAACGAGAACAAGCCTTTCGTACCGTTGAAGCTCATGACTTGAACGAAAATACCGACGACAACTGTCGTCGCCAACAACGGTGTGAGTTGGGCGATCGTATCGGAGAACACGCGGAAAATTTTTATGCGCTTATAGTTCATGAGCCACGCAACAACAGCGCTGATAGCAAAGGACAGAGGCAATCCGAGTATCGGAAAGTCGAATGGGATAATCCTGGGTAAAGCCAATAGCGCGATGAGGGAGATAAACGGAATGGCGACGCTCCATACCCTTAATCCGACGGGTTCCGGTATCGCTTTGAGAGCCTCCGGGATATTTGGAATTTTCCCTTTCCATCCTAAGAACAGCACGGTGAATAGGCCTAATATGAGAACGGGAACGAGAAGGGGCCACGTGAATCCCACATAAGGCACGGCCGTACCGGCGCAGGTCATCATTGCCCATACATTCACGGGAGGCGCCGCGGCGCTTAGCCCCGCGACGATAAAGATAATCGCGGCGACACGTTCTTTTTTTAATCCCATGGCGGCCAAGGCGGCGGATACGGTCCCCCCGACGACGAGGACGGAGATGCTTCCGGCTCCAGTCAAAGCGCCTGGGATCAGCATAACAACCATTAAAAGGATGAGAAACAAGATTTTTTTACCGCCGAAAACGCGGATGATCCAACGGACGATAAGATCCATCGCGCCGGACTCCTTCAAGATATTCATAAAAAGCGTCGCGAAGATGAAGATCAAACCGATATCGAAGTAGGTGACCGAACCTTCGGCAAAATGCCTAAAGGCATCAAAACCGGCTCCGGCTACCAAAGCCCCGACGAGAGCGGCGATAAATAAGCATATCTCAGTCGATAGTTTAAGAACCTTCCCAACGATGTACCCGCCTGTCATCGCTAAGGCATAGCCGATCGTCTGGAAGAACTGAGGATCATTAAACACATTGAAACCCCCTTAGAGAGTAGAAAATGATTGATGGATGACTAAAGACCGAACAGCATCGGGACTGTCTCGAGCAGATCAAAGGCGCTCTCGACTTCGATAAATTCGATGTTTTTTTCTTTCGAGATAGTGGAAAACCGCTTGTCAATATTGGTATCGCTGGTCACAACGATCACGTCGCAATATTCCGCGACGATATCGATCATTATCTCATTAAGGCTACCGGGAAGACCGCGCCGAATTTCGCCACCGATTGCCATTCCGAGTACTTTTATCCCATTCGCCTTCGCGTATGCGACGAGAGACTTGATCCGATTGACTTCATCGTCTACGGACAATCCGGAAGCCCCCATCCCTTTCAAGCTGGCTCCGATTGCTATTAGCAAAGTTTTAAACGCTGTTCCTTTGGGCTCTTTTGAGAGAAAACCGGTATGCTTTCCGGGAGCATCTTTCGCGCCAGCCAATCCGACTCCCGCTTTGAATTCGTTCAAAGACAGGATATCGCAATAATCATACTTCAGGCCAACTTCATCGGCGAGATAAATTACGGTGTTGATCTCATCGCTCTGACCGGCAGAGGTCATCACGACCGGGAAATTAAGAACCGTGGCGCCAAATACCGGTAAGGAGACCAAGATCGCCGCGATAAGAAAGATCACTGTTTTCATACGAGCAAAACCTCCTCTAAGATAGTTTTTGAGTAAGGACCCCGACCGCAAGAGCCGGGGTCCGGGGTAGCATGATCGTCTTATTTCGTTTTGGAGTATTTTCCGGAAACCTGGCCTTGTTCGTACCCGACTTCCTTAAGCCACCAATCGGGGTAGCCGGCGGATTTGCCATCTACGTATCCGTCGATGTATTTCGCGAACATCTTTTCTGTGAATCGCTTCCACTCGCTCACGACTTGATAGGCATTATTGACGGCATAGTTCGTGATAAAATCGATTGCGAGCTCAGGAGAGACCAAGTAAAGTTCTGTCGCGGCGTTTTCAATCGCGGGTTGGAAGGCGAATTCCTTCTCTTCGATCTCTTTCTGTTTCGCCTGAACGTCTTTGATCATATAGCTGAATTTCAGATCCATCCAGTTCCCCATTAAGTTGAAAGTCCATCCGGCGCTCTCACTATCATAGGTGTGCAGATCTCCGATCTCGTAGATTCTTGGGAGTTCGGACATTCCGCAGTAGAACGGGACGTAGGCGGAGGTATGCGGCGCGTCCGGTCCGAACCAAACGATTCCGCCGACCGGGTCGGGTAGCCAGCCTCGGGTTTGGGTTACGAATACATAGGCGCATCTGAAGACGGAGATGGCTCTTTCCCAGGCGCCTTTAACCAGTTTACTGCCGCCGGCGTATCGGTTGATGTTTCCGAACGGACCGGCCGCTAACCCTTGGGAGAGATCGAATTCGGTGCCTTGGTACCAATCTCTCTGCAAATCGATAACATCAGCGACGCTCAATTTCTTTTCGGGTTTCACGGAGAACGGATATTCCATGGTATAGGTATCTTCGACCCAGGGACTCAACCCTAAGGACGGAGCGATGCGATCAAAGGTTCTCCACACACGTCTGTGGCTGTAATAGGCGCTGGTATATTCTCCGCTGCCAACGATCTTTGTCCAATCCAGCGGTTGACCGGGGGTCCACCAACCCTCTTTTTGCGCGACTTCTTTCAAGTTGGAAGAATAGTGAATATTTTTGCCTTTTTCTTCTAAATCACGGATTCTGAAATGATTCGCTTCTACGAACACTTCTCCGTCAGGAATTTGTTTTGCGGCCCAAAGCGCGCTTTTCCCATCCGGAGTGGCGCACATCTCGATAACCCAGACTTCTTCCGTATCGGCGACGACTAAAGTTTCTCCCCAACCGTAGTAACCGTATTTTTGCCCGAGTTCGCCCATCAATAAGACGGCTTCTTCTGCTTTTGTGCAGCGCTCCAGCGCCACTCTCGACAAAGCCGAGATGTCGAAGAGACACTCGTTTTCCTTAGGCTGAGCATAGGTCTTCGCACCGGTCGTGCATTCTCCGATCGCCAGCTGATGCTCATTCATAATCCCGTAAGAAGAACCGAAGTACGCATACGTGTGGGCTACTTGGGGGATATAGCCGAGCGGTTTCGTCGGTTCATAACCCGGAACGTCCCAACCGGGTCCGCGGTCTTTTCCGACATAAGCCGGATAAATGTCCAAGTAAGGATACACAGCTCTCATCGCACCCGCGTCATGGTCCATCGCCGGAGTTCGAATGATACGGAAATCGCACATCCCACAGTCGCAAGTATGAGTTACCATGGTGGAGCCATCCACTGAAGCCCCTTTTGTGACTCCGATGGTGGTACAGGCAAATGCCGTTAAAGTAGCGCACACGAGAATTAAAAGCACCAAAAACCTGTTTTTCACTAACATCACTCCTTTCGAATTTTTACTGGCATCCGCAAACTCTCAACAACGGCGCCAGCATAAGATTATTACTGTCAATCGCCGTATACCCGTTTGTGATTAATACCACGTTCCATAACACCTGCGGTAAGTTTGAAACGGGGTCTATCTTCCATAACAAGACAGGGACCGGTTCTTCGGCCTCTAAGTGCCTCTTTAAATCTTCTACCTGCAAAAAATCGGGGTGAGAAACGAGTAGCTTTTGCCCCAATAAAAACTGCCGATGAAAAGCGATGAGCTCTTCAGGGCGCTCTTTGACGCTACTGAGCAGCTGAACTCCGTCCAAGGAGACCGTTAGAACCCGATCGGGTTCTTCGAGTAGTTGAATCCGAATCAGTAAAGGGCTTTCCACGCCGACACAGGTAACTCCATAGAAAGCTTGTGCGATTTCGATGATCAGCGCAGGATTCCAGTAACAAACCGATACGATCGCATTCTCCGGGTCAACGGCAACCTCTTGTTGAAGCCGTTTACCGTTGATAAACCAATCGAGCGTAATCTTGTGTTCTGAAAATGGATCGATGTGATCATTGAAGAGATCGATCCAAACTCCCGGCAGACCAAGAACCCCGTCAACTTGACGCAGAGTGAGGGTTTTCATACCGTGAGCCACTGGCTTTCCGCAATCCCCGCAATCGTCTTCGCCTCCCAATTCTTCTCCTTGAACGAAGAAGCGTACGAAAGCAGACAAGGGATAACCGGTCTCTTTAGCCAATCCTGTGATCGGTGTGATATCGTATTCGAAAGAAACGGGGAGAGGGGGTAGCCCATCCCCGTTTCGGGATGATAGCAACAAGATCGCCCCTACGGCATCTTCTCTCACTCTCTTAGCGAACAAATCAGGAGTTCGTTCGATCGTTTGGCGGTCGAAATAGAAGAGATTTACATCAGATAATCCCAGCGACTCGCCCGGTATGAAAACAGTGAAAACGGATAACGCTTCATAGTCCAATACCGATACGGAAAAGCCCGTAAAAGATAGTGTGAACAAGAGCCATAGTAAGCGATGACGCATATATCCTCCTCCCTTATCTGATTACTTTAGTCCGTACTTCTGCGGTCCGTTCTCGTACCCTACTTCTTTTAGCCACCAGTCAGGGTAGCCAACGGATTTCCCATCCACGTAACCGTCGTTATAGCGCGTAACGAGGGATTGACCGAATTCCCACCACTCTTTCACAACGCGGTTGGCGTTGTTCGTGCAGTATTCGCTTAAGAATTCTACGGCAAGTTCGGGATCGATTTTATAGAGTTCCAAAGCCGCTTTTTCCACAGCAGGTTGGACGGTGAACTGTCTTCCTTCGATCTTTTCCTGCATCGCGCGGATATCTTTGATCATGTAACTAAACTTCAGATCCGCCCAATTGGCTGCGAAAGAGTGAACCCAGAAAGCAACGCTTGGATCAAATTGTTTGTGAGAACCGGTGTCGTAGGCATCCGGCAAATCTTCGTGGTTACAATAGAAGGGAACATACGCGGTGCCCAGAGGCGCGTCGGGGCCCCACCAAATCACGCCACCGATGGGATCCGGTAACCAACCGCGCACTTGCGCAACAAAACTGTAGTCGCATCGGAAGACGGAAACGGGTCTTTCCCAAGCGCCTTTAACCAATTTGCTTGCGCCGGAATACCGGATCGGAGAACCGAAAGGCCCTGCCGCCAAACCTTTCGTCAAATCGAATTCTGTTCCTTCGTACCAATCTCTGTGAAGCGCGAAGACGTCGGCTACCGTTAACTTCTTGTCGGGTATAACCGAGAACGGATAGGCTTTGGTATAGGTGTCTTCGACGTGCGGGCTCAGGTTCAATGAAGGAGCCACACGGCGCAAAACGCTCCAGACTCTTCTCAAGCTGTAGTACGCGTTCGAGTATTCCCCCGGGCTGACCGTTTTCAGCCAATCCAAATCTTTGTCTATTTCAGGGTTCCACCATTTTTCCGCTTTGGCCACGTCGAACAAGTTGGGGGAGTACATCATGTTGGGGTCATTCGTTAAAACTTCACGGATACGAAATTCGTTAGACTCGACGAAAACCTCTCCGTCGGGAACTTTCTTGGCCACCCACAACGCGCTCTTCTGATCCGGCGTCGCGGTGATTTCAAACACCCATACTTCTTCCGTATCGGCTACCGTGAGGGTTTCTCCCCATCCGTAGTAACCGAACTTCACTGCTAATTCTCCCATTAACTCAATGGCTTCCCGCGCCTTTGTGCAGCGTTCCATCGCCACGCGAGACAGTGCGGCCACGTCGAAAATACAAACGTTCTCTTTCGGCTGGGCGTAAACTTTCCCGGCCGTCGTGCATTCGCCAATCGCTAATTGGTGCTCGTTCATAACCCCGTACACAGCGTCGAAGTACGCATAGGTATGCGGTACCTGGTCGATGTATCCCAGAGGGGCCGTCGGTTCATACCCCGGCGTATCGTAGCCCGGTCCCATGTCTTTGCCGGCATAACGGGGATACCCCTCAATAAAGGGATAGACCGGTCTTAAAGAGCCGGCTTCGTGGTCGGCAGCAGGAATTCTGACAAGCCGAAAATCGCACGACCCGCAATCCGCCGTATGGGTAACCATAACCGAACCATCAGCGGAGGCGCCTTTGGTCACCGCGATCGTCGTGCAGGCGAAAGAACTGATGGCGACAACGCTGAGCAAGAAGAGTAACCATAAAACCTTTTTCACGTGGATCACCCCTTTGAAGATTTGTGAAGAACGCGCTATTATACAATATCTGTTCGGAAAACGAAATTACTTCAAGTCTCTGAAATATACTCGTTGCTTACATAAATAATTATAGCCTAATAAATAGTACATAATAAATAGTTTATTAGACATTCATCCGGAATTATATTAGCTTATAATTTGGTATATGTGATATAATTATTATATTTATTATATAATACAAAATAGTATATATCCATATGCTGCGTTCTCGTGTATTGTACGGTATTTTCCTCTTGAGGGTTCAAGACCTCTTAACAATCCAGCGCAAATAATTATGAAATCCCGATAAGAAGCGTTGAATGACATACGTAAGATACGTTAATAACGATCGGGTCAGTTAGTTACAACTCACTTGGCAAATAGTGATGAATCCGCTATAATCGGTTCGTCACTTTATGCGAAAAGAGGCGAGCACTATGAAAACCATTATCCGGAATGTCCGGCAGTTGGCTTCACCGCAAGGCGTGAGCGTCCGAAAAGGCGCTGATATGTCGAAGATCCGCATCCGGGAATCCATCGACATCTGGATCTCGGAAGGGCGCTTCTCAAACATCGGGTCCTCTCCGGATGTATCGATCAACCCGGAAGATACGGTCATCGATGCATCGGGATGGGTCGCCACTCCCGCTTTCATAGACCCCCATACGCATATCCCGTTTTTTGGGTTCCGGGAAAAAGAGTTCTTTTTGCGCCAACAGGGAGCCGGTTATCTGGAGATTTTGCAGGCGGGCGGAGGAATCCTGGAAACCATGAAACAGGTCAGAGCGGCCACAACAGGGGAACTGGTCCAGTTCAATCTTCGCTTCGTTCGCGCCCTTCAAAAAAAGGGTGTCCTGGTGTTGGAGGGAAAAAGCGGGTATGGACTCGACCGACAAAACGAATGGAAGCAGTTGGAAGCCTTGTCCGTCATCGAAAAAACGAGCGGGATAAAGATTCTGAAAACGTTTTTAGGCCCTCATGCGGTTCCTCCGGAGTTTCCGAACGCCGACGCTTATATCGATTGGTTGTGCGCGGTCGCTTTGCCAGAATTAGCCGAAAAGAAAGAAAGGGTCGACTTCTTAGATGTGTTTTGCGAAAAAGGCGTGTTCAGTTATGCGCAATCAGAGAAGTACCTCAGGAAGGGAATCGCGTTGGGTTTTAAGACCCGATTGCACGCCGATGAGATGAGTTTCGAAGGCGGGAGCCTTCTGGGTGTAGCCGTCGGTTCCCTCTCCGTTGACCACTTGATTGCGATTGAGCCGGCGGGTATTCTCGCTTTGGCGGAAAGCGAAACAGTCGCGACCCTATTACCCGGTACCAGTCTTTTTTTGAACAAACCCTTCGCGCCCGCCCGAAGTTTGATTGACGCAGGCGTCGCCGTCGCTTTGGCCAGCGATTTCAATCCCGGGTCCTGCACCTTCTACGACCCGACGATCATTGCGTTCCTGGCCGCTTCCAAGCTGAAAATGACTCCCCCCGAAATACTTACGGCTCAAACCCTGAATGCGGCCGCATCTTTAGGAATCGCCGATTCTTGGGGATCGGTCGAAACCGGAAAAAACGCCGGCTTGTTGCTTTGGGATGTGCCCGATTACACTGCAATCCCTTACCTCCCCGGGCATGAGCGCCTTCGGTTGGTTATCGGGCCCGGGGGTATTCAGAGATTATAACGAACGCCCCGACCTGGTCGGGGCGTTTTATTCATGTACTCTGAAAGACTACGATATCCCAGCGTACTGGATCGAGGTTCCGGCATTTCCCGGATCGGTGAATTCTCCCGATATCGCCTTGAAGAGCGCGCCACCGCCCCGGATGTTCGTGCCTGTTCCCGTGTACATCTTCGTGTCGATCGCGCTGAATCCCGACTCTCCTTTGAATCCGTAACTTCCCGTCCCGTTTTTCAACAGCAGGGCTAACCGGAAGTTCGTCATGAAGTCTCCGAAGGTCATCCCCGCGCTGATGTACGCCTTCGCCGCATTTTCTACCGCCCGATAGTCGTTCGCACTATCCTGCAGGATGGTCTTGTAGATCGCGTTTCCCTGGTTCATCTGGACCCTCACATATTGCAGGAAAAGGTACGACAGCGAATAGTTGCACAAGGTATCCCCCACTTCATCCCAGTACAAGATCGAATGTCCGTTTCGGATGCCCGACGCGCTGTTGTAGTAATTGATGCGCGAGCTTAGCGCCCCGTAGATCAGGTGCTCCGCCGCCATCGACAGCCCTTCGTCCAGCCACGTGGCCATGTCTGCTCCCCCTTCTACCAGCACGTTTCGGTTGTAGTTCACCATATGCTGGAACTCGTGCGCCAGGGTCGAGTAGGCTTTCGTTACATCCACCGGTGATGTCGATGGGTAGTGCATCGTCGGATAGGTGTCGATATAGAAGACTTCCATCAGGTTCGATCCCGTTTGGTTGTAGAGGTCTCTTGCCCAGAAGTATCCTCCGATATAGCCCCCCGTTGTTTCGAAATCGTCCTGGATGTCGAAACACAATATCGCGATCTTTCCGTCTCCGTTGACATCCGAGGGCGTATAGAAGTTGGTCGTGACCGCGGAATAGATCTGTCCGTCGAACTCGGTGGCCAACTGCTGCGCCCGCGCTAAGGTAATGTCGGTCGTGCTCTGCGCCCATACGTGCGTTCGGGTTCCGATCGCCTGGAGGGTGGCCGTGATCTGTTGGTCACTATTGGTCCGGAAGTTATACACCGTGAATTGCCGCGTGTCTCCCACCGCGCGAGGCTCAGGACCCGCCGTCTCAGGGCGAACCAACCGGGAGGGATCCGCTTCCCGGTAGGGGAGCTTCGGATTCAACCGGTAGGCTTCCAGTTCGAGTTCGGGATTGCGTTCATACTTCTCTTTCGTAAAGGGGTTCCGGGAGGCGCTCAAACTCCCCGTGTAGGAGGAGGAATTCCCGTTCACCGATTCGTTGCTCACGAGCAGGGTGTTTCCCGTATAGGTCGGACCCGTGAAGTCGATGCCATCGCCGCTACCTGATTGGACAATAAACGACCAGACAGGTCCGGTAGTGCTCCCGTAGGCGTTGGTTCCGACCACCTTCCAATAGTAGGTTGTTCCGGCGGTTAAGGGGCCGGCGGGACTGTAACTCGCGCCCGTTAATGCGGATTGCACCAAAGGAGGTGTGCTTTGAGTTCCGAAATGGACGTTATAAGAAGAAGCGTTCAAACAGGACCAAGTCAAGGTGGGAGTCGGACTAACCCCTGAGGCGCCGTTGGACGGCGACGGGTTCGACGGAGTGGAAGGCGGGTTTTGGACGGGTTCGCCGGTAGTATCCACCCAGGCTTCATCGATCCAAAGCGTCCCATTGTAGACCGAAAGAACAACAACGTTCTCCCCAGTTGACATGCCCTCCTCATCGATAAACCAGGTTTCCCAGCTTTGCGTCAATTCGGCATACCCTATGAACGTCCCGTTCACATACCCTTCGACATAGGCCGGATACCCGTAGGCGGGAACACCGTAAGCGTTGAAATTGAACTCGGTTTTCCCTGTGAAGGTGAAGGTCAGCGTACCACCTACATTCGTTTTCCAATGCGGTGGGTTCGTGTATTGGTAGTCGTAGAAAGCGTCGGTGTAAGCGAAGTCGATGTCGCCGATGATCTCAGGAGTCGGCGACCGCAAGATCACTCGCGCACCTTCTTCCGGCGATCCCCCCCCCTGGGTTGTAAAAGACCAGACCGGCCCGGTGGCGTTGCCGTAATCATTCTTCGCGACGATCTTCCAATAATAGGTCGTCCCTTCGTTCAAAGTCCCCGGGTTGTACAAAGCGACGATTTGGTTCGAGCTGACCTTTCCTGGAGAGGCCGTCATCCCGAAATATACATCGTACCGGGCTGCTCCGGTACTGCTCCAACTAAGCGTTTGCGTCAAACTGAGCCCGGTCGATCCGTTCGATGGCGTAGGATTGGTCGGGGTGCTCGGAGGATTGTTCGAAGCCCCTCCCGAATAGCTCCCGACGACGTAGGTTGCGCTCGTCGGTGTTCCCTGAACTGTTTGCGCCTCTTCGCCCTGGATCGCCACATAGTTCTGCACTTTATCCCTCGCATACAGGTAGAGTTCTTTAAAGGTGATCTGCCCGTCCACCACACCACCGGCTCCGTAACCGTCCGCGTTGTAGGTAAAGTCGAAGGCGCCCGTCGGGTTCGCCGATCCCACGTCTCCCATCCCGTCCATCAGGAAGAAGGACAGGTAACCGTTGTTGAGGTATTCGTCCTCATAACTATATTGGTCGATCGCCGCGCCCGTGAGCACATAGTATTCATACGGCGAACTATAGCTTCCCCGGTCGGTCGAAGGTTCGCTGAAAACTTCTAAAACCTGAGCGTTGAACTGCGCCATCCGTTCGCGTTTTTCTTCTCGTGTCAGATCGCGCCCTTCGATCAAGTTTACAAAACTTCCCGATTCACAGGCGTCGATAATGACGATCTTCGTCCCGTTGATCGCCGTCAGCTTCTGACGGAGTTCCGTGACCGACATCGACTGTCCGTCGGACATATACAGGTTGGATTGCCCCCCGGTGTACCATCCGTGGCCGGAGTAGTGGAAGAGGAAGACGTCCTGCGCCTGACTTCCGCTCACATATCCCGTCAATAACGTGTTGAGCGCGGATTTCGTGACCCTCCCCGTCCGAACAGTGGTCGTATAGTTCTCGGAGAGGAAAGAGAGCATTTGGGCCAAATCTTGCGAGTCGTTGTCCGGAGCATCCAGATTGCCCCCGTCGTCATAGGTTGTGAGCCCCACGGTCAACGCGCGATATTGGCCTTCACTTGACGCCGCGACGGTCGTGAAATCCCATACGGCACTGGCGGCACTCGCCCCGTGATTATCTTTCGAGACGACCTTCCAATAGTATTTAGTCCCGTAGCTGAGGTTGGTGACCGCGTAGCTTGTCGAGGACAGGTTGGCCGCTCTCAGCGTCGTCGGGTTGGAGGAGGTGCCCCAGTATAGATCGTAGGATACGACATCCCCAACATCCGGGTCGGTAGAAGCGCTCCAAGAAAGCGTCTGATTCACGGCTATCCCTGTCGATCCGTTGGCCGGGGTCGGATTGGTCGGCGCGCTGGGAGCGTTATTAACGGGCGACTGAGTCGTGAAATTCCATGGCCCGCCTGTGCCGGCGCCACCTTTGTTGGCCTTTGCCACAACCTTCCAATAGTATTTCGTAGAGGGCGCGAGCCCACTCGCTGCATATTGGGGGACTGTCAGGCTCGTCAGCGTTTTCAAAGTCGTTGGATTCGAATTGGTGTCCAAGTAAACGTCGTAGGAGATCGGATCACCGTCTGGGTCCGCGCTTGGATTCCAAGAAAGCGTCGGCGTCGTTGAAATGCCTGTCGCGTTGTTCGCCGGCGACGGTCCGGTGGGAACGGTCGGATTCTCGTTAACGTCCGACGGTTCGGACTTACCGTAGTTGCTGCCGAAAACGACGAAGTCCAACAACCGAATCTCGCCATCCGGGGTGCAGGTATCGTAGATGCCGGCCCAAACACCGTCGTATCGGTCCTCCGCAGGAGCGATATCATAAAGTACGTTATACTCTCTGGAAGCCGAAGCAGAACTGTTATAGTGGTTGGCGAAGGCGACGAAGTCCAACAAATCGACGATGTGATCTTCATTGAAGTCTCCCAATAAAACCGGGCCGTTGCTGTCGGATACGGCGATGGTCGCGTTGTAGAGGTTGATCGTCATCGGCGAGGCGCTGGTGTTGCTGATGACAGTGGAGGATCCGAAGCGGGCATAGGCATTGCCGTCGGTAGATTTCGCCTGAAATTGTATTTGGAGAATCGGCACAGCCGTACTGCCGATCGTCACGCCGCCGGTGAAGGCCGCCGTGATCTTCATCTGCCCTTCGTAGTAGACGGGAGAAAGCATGAGGCCCCCGCTGCAAGGGCCGGTCAAAGCGATGGGGCTACCTCCCGAGCTGTTGACTTGAAGCCTCGTCGGATCGTATTCGATCCAGAGTTCGAACCCGCCTAAGTTCGTGACGTTTTTGCCGTAGACCTCCAATACGAAGGTCTCATAGACGTTGACGTCCTCGTCCTTGATTGAGAAGCCGTTCGCAAACGGCGGGTCGACGCGTTCGGTCGTAATGCCACCGACGCTTTCGACGCTCTTCAGGACGATATCGGCGGCTCTTTTCCCGGGAATAACCAGTAGCTCGGTTCCTTTTTCTATCAATCCATCAGGATCGAAGAAGGCGTATCGGAAGTTCAAGGATTCCGGGTCGTGGATCACCAAAAGCGCGTCATTCGCGATAGGGCTTGCCACAAGACCCCTCTGCCGAAAGGATAGTTCCAAGCCCAGAACGGCTGTTTTCAGGGTGACGGCGACGCCATCTTCTCTCTGCACCAATAGGATAGCGGTGTTCTCTATCGGCAAGGTCGTGTGAATGCACGATACCATGAGTGTGAGAATGGCGAAAATCGGGAATAATCTAATTGCGATACGCATCGTTTTCCCTCCTTAAGAACCGATTAGGAAAATGCCCTGATCGCTCTCGTCGAAATCGACAGGGGTTAAGGTGTCTCCTTCTTTCACAATGATCGTGGAAGCGCTATTAATTGAAATTTTCGATGGGTAAGACCCATTTTTCGTGTTGAAGTACACGCGCAAAATCTCATTATTCGGCAAATTGACGGGTTCTCCGATCAGCGACATCGTGACCCTGACGGTGCCGGCCCCGACAGTGCCGATCATGAGCGATCCGGATAGCGGTCCCATCGCCTGAAACGTCCCGCTATAGTCTCCGTCGATGTTGGCCAGTTCCAGCTCAGCGGCGTTAAAGTCGAGGATGAGCTCGATACCGCCAACCTGTGAGAGGTTCCATCCTTTGATCGTGACAAAAACCTGAGAGTTGGAGGCGAAAACCGCATCCCTTATTTGTATCGCCGGACCGGCAGGATTCGCTTCCGGGGTGATGAAGTAGCTGGTCACGCTGGATGGAGAATTCCCTGCCCCGTTCTTAGCCACCACCCGCCAATAATGTAATTTACCCGCCTGCAAATTACTGGGCGGTGTGTATTGCGGGGTACTCGGAGAGCTGACCTTACTCGGGTTCGAGTTTTCACCCAAGTAAAAGTCGTAAGAGGTCGCCAAGTTTGAAGCCCATTGAAAGGTCGGCTTCAGTGTCGCCAGAATCGCTTTCAACGGACTCAGCAGCGTCGGCAGAGAGGGCACCCCTCCATTCCCGCCGCCACCGTTGCCGCCGGGGCCACAAGCAACCGTCAATACTATCAACAGCATAATTATCGCGAGGATTGCTTTCTTTTTCATCGATAACCATCTCCTTATATCGGCGCCGAATCCTCTTTGAGCTGGAATCAGCCATAACGGGGTTTTTTTACCCTCCGACAGATTGTACCATAACGATCTTAAATAAAGATGAGAATTACCGCGAATGACACTATAGAAAACCTCGCCCCATTTTGATACAATAAACCAAACAGGTGAGGAGTGATACGATGGCCGAGCAATCGAAGGAGCTATCCGTAACCCAACGTTCTTTAGGGTTCGAAGAAATGTTAAAAATTATGTCAGAAGAGCTTCAGATAGAGACTCAGCAAGTGCGGAACACGGTTTATCTGCTGGATGATGACAAAACCATCGCCTTTATCGCCCGGTACAGAAAAGAAGCCACGCAGTCGTTGAATGAAATACAGATACGCCAGATCTCCGAACGCCTGCAGTACCTTAGGCGGCTAAAAGAGCGAAAGGATACTGTAGAGAGCGCGATTCGCGAGCAAGGCAAGTGGGAGGATGCACTCGACCGTCAAATTGCCGCCGCCAAGACCTTGCAAGAAGTGGAAAACCTTTACTTCCCCTTTAAAAAGCATAAGAAAACCAAAGCCGATGTCGCGCGTGAAAAGGGATTGGAGCCTCTGAGCCGTCTGGTTAGAGGAGCGGAAGGACCCCTCGACAGCGAACTTTCCTCGTTCATAACGGATGAAAGCGG
>CAZMHO010000007.1:17812-21555 GCA_964566085.1 uncultured Thermotogaceae bacterium
GGGAAGAGATCACGTTTTCACCGGAAGTGAGGACGCGTTTATACGACCTGCTTTTCCAAAAGGGAATCATCGAGACCGAACAACTCCTTGCCCCGGATCCAAAAGGAATCTTCAAAGACTTCTACCGTTTCAGCAAACCGGTCAGATTCCTGGAAGACCATCGTGTTTTAGCGATCAATCGCGGTGAAAAAGCCAAGATCATCCGCGCGAAGATCACCTTGCCGGCCGATCCCTTCCCTCAGTTTTTCCATACCTTTTATTTCTCTAAAACCCTCCACTATTATGATACGCTCTTTCAAGCCTACAAAGAAGGGTTCGAGGAGTTGCTCACGCCTTCCGTCGTTCGGGAGGTCCGCAATGCCTTGACGGAAAAGGCGGAGAAACGCGCGATCGAAGTTTTTGCCAACAATCTGCGTCACCTTCTATTGGTCCCCCCTTTGCGGAAGAAGTCGATTTTGGGAGTCGATCCGGGGCTGCGCACTGGATGCAAATGCGCGGTGATCGATCCGAACGGGTTTTTCATAGAAACGGTGACGATCTACCCGCATGCCCCGCATCACGCGAAATCAGAAAGTGAGAGCGCGCTTTCAGAGTTGTATAACCGACATCATTTTGAGATCGTCGCGATCGGCAATGGGACAGCCAGTCGGGAGACGGAATCCTTTGTAACCGATTGGATTGCGAAAACCCGTTTCAACGTCTCTTATCTGATCGTTTCGGAGGCGGGAGCGTCCGTATACTCCGCCTCTGAAAATGGGATCGAAGAGTTTCCCAACCTGGATGTTACCACACGCGGCGCGATATCGATCGCTCGGCGGGTACAAGATCCCCTGGCCGAACTTGTGAAGATACCGCCCGAATCGATTGGCGTCGGGATGTACCAGCACGATTTGACGATGAACGAGCTCAATCGTGTATTGAAAATGGAGGTCGAATCGGTTGTCAATTACGTAGGCGTCGATCTTAACCAGGCATCTCCATTTTTGTTGCAATACGTCTCCGGGTTGAACCGTTCTAAGGCTTGGAAGATCCACGAGCATAAAACGGAATCCGGTTTCTTTCGGAACCGAGAAGATCTCAGGGATGTGAAAGGGATCGGCGAAAAGACCTACGAGCTTGCAGCCGGGTTCTGCCGGATACCCGAATCGGAAAACCCTTTGGACAACACGGTTATTCACCCCGAATCGTACGAACGGATCCATCGGCTGTTGGACAGGGTCGAAAGCTCCTTTGAAGAAATACGCCGTCACCCGGACGCTTTTATCGAGAAGGTTCGAGCAGCGGGGGTCGAATCGATATCCGCCGTACTGCAAGTTTCTGAAGCGGAGGTAACCGGCTATGTGGATGCCCTGACGATCAAGCATATCGACCCGCGCGACAGTTTCCCACAGCCTCTGTTGAAAAAGGAGGTCCGCGATCTGGATGACCTCGGGGAGGGAATGGAGCTGGAAGGGACCGTCCGCAATGTCGTGGACTTCGGAGCCTTCGTCGATATCGGGGTAAAAATCGACGGGCTGATCCATCAGAGCCAGTTCGGAAAGCGGTGGGCGAAGCCGTCGGAGATCGTACGCGCCGGGGAGATCATCCGGGTAAGGATCTTGAAAGTGGATAAAGACCGCGAAAGAATAAATCTCGCGTTTGTTCAGAAAGCGTAGATTCACTGTGATATAATCCCTTGCCAAGCGATGATAGAAGGAGTAGACGCCATGCAGGATGTCCGTTTTTTTAGCGCCATCGCGAAACAATATACCGAAGCAAACCTGACGAGAATCGAGTTGGAGACGTCCCTTTTTTACCCTGATTCTGAAGGTGGGCAGCTCGGAGATCGCGGGCGAATCGGCACCGCAGACGTGCTGAGGGTTTTTCGAGGTGCGCAGGGCGGCATCGTACACGAAGTTTCGGAACCGGTTTCCGATCCCTCTGTGCCGGTAGAATGCCTTATCGACGGTGTGAGGCGACTCGATATCGCCCAGCAGCATACCGCCCAACACCTGCTTTCGGCGGATATTTTCAACCTTTACGGTTATCAAACGGTCGGATTCGCAATGGGAGAAGCCTATTCGACGATCGACATCGATGGCGGTCAATGGGATTGGGAAAGGTCAGAAAGCGCCGAAAGAACGATGTTGGAACAGATTATGGCCAGAGTCGAGGTCGAAATCTTGGATGTCCCAAAAAGCGACATTTACCTGTACCCGTTGCGAAAAAAGATGAGCGAAAAGATCGAACATCTGGACACCTTTCGCATCGTCAAGATCGGCAACATCGATTGTTCCCTGTGCGGCGGGTTTCACGTGGACCATTTGGCTCAAATCGGGGGAGTGAAGACACTAAGGTATGAAAAAATAAAATCGGACTGGACCCGCTTGTACTTCGTCGCAGGGTTTAGGGCCTTGGCCGACTACCAAAAGAAGACGCGCCTTCTTCACGAGACGACGCTCTCTCTTTCCACTTCCGTCGACGAGCTGAACTATCGGATTCGCAACATCCTGGAAGAACACCTGGAAGCGAAAAAAATAAACCGGAAGCTCTCGGAAAATCTGGCTTCCGTACTTTACAACTCCTTCCGATCGCAAAAGGCGGAGGAAGGCGTGAAAACGCTCGTGGAGATTATGCCTTCGGAAGAGATCGCCAAAGGATTAAGCGGAAAACTGATGCGCGAGGAAAACACCATCGCTTTCTTGCTCTATGAAAGACCGAAGGGCAGCGGTTACATCCTCTCTTCCACGCAAGAAAACTGGAATGCCAGATCGATCTTTCAGAAGGTTAAGGAGTTCCTGGAAATCAAGGGCGGGGGGACCGAAAAGATGGTTCAGGGAACCGTGGAAGGCAATATCAGCGCTATCAAAGAAAAATGCGAGTCTATTATAAAGAGTTATTTTTCCTCGGGAGGATTGTTATGAAGAAATACGCGATACTGGGTATCCTGATTCTCGTTCTTTCGTTTTCCGCGTTTGCCCTACAAGTGGGAGTTTCTTTCAACGGGGATTTGCAAGACGCGACCCCATGCACCTATCTCGGCTTGACCGTACGCAGTTCTTGGGGCCTCGCCGGCCTCGAATTGGCGGTTATGCCCCAGATTTTGCCCGAACTCGACTTCTCGAGCTATCGTTTTATCGTTTCTCCCTCTATCGGTTGGGGAACGCCTGAATTGAGAATCTTCGCCGGGGTTGCCCCCCATTTGATGCTGAGAAAGGGGCAGATTGATTTCGACCTCGCGAAATGGAATGTCGGAGCGGGCGCCTCCTTTATGTTCGCCAAAAACGTCATCTGTTTCTTCGAATTCTTCCTCGGTTTCGATTTCAGAAATTACGAGCAATTGGATAAACTGACCACCGGCTCCTTTATCACTGTCGGGGTTACCTATAATTTCAACGTCGGATTTTAGAAGGGAGGCACTGTTTTGGCCGAAAAGTACAATCTGCAGGAGCCCTATACCAATCTGGTTCGCACAAAAAAAGAAAAGATACGTATCTTTCTCGTCAACGGTTTTCAAGTGCAAGGAAAGCTGAAGTCCTTCGACAATTTCACCTATCTGATGGAGGACGGAAAGACCCAAAGTTTGATCTATAAACACGCGACGAGCACCATCCTCCCGTTGACGCCCATCAAATTGCCGCCTCCAAAAAGCGACAAATGAAGAACTCACTGATTATCGGGTTCTGCCTGTTAGCCGGACTGTCATTCGCGGGCTTTCTATTCGAAGAGACGATACTTGATCGTGGAGAACGGCTAACCGTATC
>CAZMHO010000007.1:21565-26048 GCA_964566085.1 uncultured Thermotogaceae bacterium
AAACGACCTTTTCTATGTTAAAGAAGGGCGAAAGCCGCCGATCCTCGTTCTCCTACACGGTTTCGGCGCCTCCATCTACAGTTGGGACAAAGTCTACCGGCGACTGGCCGAGGTATCAACGGTCATCGCCTATGACCGGCCCGGTTTCGGGTTTTCCTCGCGGGTCTTTTCTATTGCGGAAGGAGAGTACAATCCGTATCTCCTCGAAAACCAGGACGAAATCTTGTTTGGACTGATCGATTCGCTTGTTGGATCCGACGAAAAACTTGTTTTAGTGGGACATTCGGCCGGAGCCGCCGTAGCCTTGGAAGCCTATTTTGAAAAACCGGATCGAATTGCGGCGATGATCTTGGAGAGTCCGGCGTTGGAAGGCCATAGTGCGCAGGAAACGCCGTTCCCTTTCGATTGGTCTCGCGTCTCCTTTTCGACCCCGATCGTCAAGGTAATCCTCACTAAGGTGTTAGAAAGCGCGATCAGCCTGGCTTGGTACGACTCCTCGACCTTTACGGAAAAAGATCGGTACTACTATCGAAAACCCTTGGAGATAGAGGGCTGGGAAATCGCTTTGCAATTGTTTACGGTTTCGCAAAGGCCACACTCTTATACGGACCGATTACAAGAGATCAAGGTCCCCGTTTTATATTTGACGGGTTCGGAAGACCGGATCATAGCGCCGGAACTCACCGAATCCTACGCGTCCGCAACCCCCGGCGCGGTCTTGAACGTAATCGCTCTCTGCGGCCATCTGGCGCATGAAGAGAAAACGGAAGCGTTTATCGCTTCTGTGACCGATTTCCTGAAAGATTGCCGATTGATCGAAGGAACGGAATGAAGAAAAGTCGTTTTTTTTGCAAAATGCGCATTTCGTGAGATAATCGGGTCAGCGTTTTCCTGGGAGCCTGCGGGCGTGGGTGCGCTCCGAGTCTTTTGTCGCATATAAGGCATTTAGCCGGTTCATTCGGGAGGCAGATTTTAGAGGGGGTTTCATGAGGATAATAGGGATCGTTGTCGGGTTGATGTGCGCGATTACCGTCTTCAGCAGTTTTCAAAAAATAGAAACGGAGTTTTTCGACATTCTTTATGATCGCGGCCTTGAAGAGCAGGCGAATGCGCTCTACCGCGAAGGCCCGGAGATTTACCGCCGGTTGACCGACTTTTACGGGATATACCCTTCCAAGAAACTCAACGTCTATCTCCAAGATTGCAACGACTACGGCAACGCCTATGCCGATTTCTTCTCGCACGCCATTGTCATCTACGTCAACCGCGCGAGCGCCGCTTACATAAACAATACCTATCGCTTATGGGTTCCCTTTGTATTTTCTCACGAACTCACCCATATCCTCATTGCGAACAAGCCTTTTTGGTTCAAAAGTGTTTTGAGCGTATTTGGCCGACCGGTTTCCATGTTCTTTGACACCGCCTTTTCCCCTTCCTACCTGCACGAAGGGTTATCCATCTACTCGGAATCCATGGTGTACAAGGAAGGACGGTTCTTCGATACCCAGTTCGACATGTACCTTCGGAGAGATCTCTACGAAAGCCGGTTTTACGGGTTCCGCCTGGCCGGGGGAGTTTCCTCCTCCGCGTTCAACCCCGTCGGGATGAACTATCTGTATGGTGCTAGTTTTTTCGAGTTCCTCGGAGAGCGTTACGGTGCGAAGGTTGTTTCTTCCCTCCTGAACAGGATGGGGGACCAGTGGCTGTCTTTAAAGAGAGCGTTGGAAAGCGCTACGATGAGATCTTTTTCGACCCTGCTGGTCGAATGGGAAAGCTGGTGTCAGGAAAAAGCTTCTTCCCTTCTGCCTTCAACCGGTTCGGAGGAATACGACAACCTTACGAAGACAGGGTTTTATACCAGCCGCCCGATAACGAGCGGCAAGTATCTGTACTATCTATCCCAATCCGAGAAAGGGTCCGGAATCGTTCGGAGAGAGGCCGCCGGACTGGAAGATTGGTGGGAGATGCCTTACCCCGCCAGTTACGACGTGAGCCCTTCCGGACGGGTAGCCCTAGTTTACGCGATAGGCGACGGCCTCGAGTTCTACACGCGGTATCTTTACTTGGGAGATTGGCAGGCGGGGGTATGGAAAAGCCCACTGATCGAACGGGTGATCGCCGTTCGCTGGATGGATGACCGCTCGTTGTTCGCGATCACGACAGAAAATGGCGGAACCGCGTTATGGTTGGTGGATACGGTCGACGGAAGCAAACAAAGGTTGATACCCGGCAGTCCCGACCTATACGTGAATAATCTTTGCTTCATCGCGGAGTCGGCAAATGAAAGAAGCGCGATCGTCTGTTCGATCACCTATAACGGACAGGCGCGGCTATACCGTATGGGATTTTCTCTTAGCGAAGAAAGCCGAACCTATGCGTTAGGTTCCTGGGAAGTTGTCGGCTCTCCGAAAGGCAATTCGCTCGATCCCTTCTACGTTGACGGCGCCCTCTATTACACAAACGACCTCTCCGGTATCTACAACCTTTACCGGTGGGAAGCGGAAAGCGGTTTGATCCAACAACTCACCCAAGTGAAAACGGGAGCCTTCCAACCCGCGTTCTACGATGGGCAACTATATTATAGCGGATACGCCGCAGATGGGTTCGACCTCTTCCGCGCCCCAGTTACGGAAGACTCTGTTACGCTTTCTCTCGAGGGATCAACAACCTTTCTCCCCATTCCGACGCGTTACGAAGCCCTTCGGCTTGAGACGAACCCGGCGCAAACAGTCTTTTCAATCCCTGACGCCCAAACCGTTTTTCTGTTACCGAAACCCAGAATATGGCTCCCTTTCGCCGCACCGGCGCCGGGAGGCTTCGGAGTATTTGGCGGGGTTGTGGGTTGGGACGACCTGAAACGATGGATCTGGACTTTCAACGGCTACTATCTGTCTGAATCGGAGCTGTCGAATACGTTGAATCTACCGCTTTGGAGCGTTGGCGTCGATCTCCTCCACAGGGGTCAGGTCCCTTTTAGCGCCAGCGTTTTTCTCTCATCGGAAGAGCTTAAAGCCAAAATACAACTCGACAAATCCTTCATCAACCGTATCAACCACGATCTGATACGGATACAGCCCTCGATTGGCCTCCAATGGACACAACGCGACGTTTCCCAATGGGCGCTGCAATGGGAATACTATCAGGATATCGGCGTTATCTGGAACCCGATCAATTCCGTCAGCGTTCCCCGATACTTCTCATTATTTACGAATACACCCGGGATGGGATTCCGGACGGGATTTGGCGTTAAACTCCCCTTCGCCGCGGTCGGGATGGCCAATATCAGCGTGAGAGAAGAAACGGTCTTCGCCGGGTTCGAAGGGTGGGTACCGATCCCGATCGCCCCTTTCGGAACGGCGAACGGGAAATACCGTTTCAATGGCCTCGCCTTCCATACCGGCGCCTATCTGACGAATGATCCCGGCCTCTTCCAATTGATAGCGGGATTTCAAGTGGACTTCGGATTCCAATATTGGGTGAATATGAAGATAGGACTCGATCTCGTCTTACAAAAAGACAAGATCAGTCCGAAGTTTTCACTAAATTTTACAGATATTTCTTTTGGCAGTACCCTCGAAGCGCGTGAAAAGCCTCTGACGTTTACGTCTTTACTACCATAACGGACAAGATCAGAAGACTCTGTATATGGATAGGTGAACGATATGGCCAAAATCGAGCTGTTTAAAGAGATTATGCAGATGGTCTCTCCGGGCACAGAACTACGAAACGGTATAGACAACATACTCAGCGCCAATAGCGGGGCGCTGATTGTATTGATGAGCGAAGAAGACGTCAAACGTTGGCAAGCTTTCGTGCAACCAGGCTTCTATGTGAACTGCGAATTTTCCGCGCAACGCCTTTTTGAACTCTCCAAGATGGACGGGGCCGTGATCATTACGGAGGATGCCAGGAAGATCCTCTATGCCAACGTCCAGTTGGTTCCTAATCCCGATATTCCCACCTCCGAAACCGGAATGCGTCATCGCAACGCTGAGAGGTTTGCGAAGCAAACCGGACGACCCGCGGTTGCCATTTCCCGTCGAAGGGCTATCATAAGCGTGTATTGGGGCGGATTTCATTATGTTCTGAATGATTACAACCTGCTCTTCACGAAACTGAACCAAGGGCTGAAAGCTTTGGAAAAATACAGCGAAAGTTTCGCGAAAGCGTTAAACGCTTTGGAAGTATTGGAAATCGAGGGTTTGGTGACGCTCTTCGACATCAGCAAAACAATCGAAAAAGCGGTTCGCGCCCAAATGATCGCGAACGAAATCGAGCCCTATATCTTAGAAACCGGGATCGACGGAAGGTTGGTCCAGATGCAAAAAGACGAGATGCTGCGCGAGATAATCGAAACGATCGAGCTGCTTGTCCTGGACTATTACAATGCCGAAACAGCACTCGAAGAAAACCGGCTCAAAGAGGTCTTTTCACGATTTTTTCAGATGACTGAGAAAGAGTTGGGGGATTACAGCCGCGTCGC
>CAZMHO010000007.1:26080-33149 GCA_964566085.1 uncultured Thermotogaceae bacterium
TTTTGGGGTATAAGCCCGAAACCACGATCACGGAGTATACCGTCTTTCCGAAAGGGTTTCGATTACTCCGTAAGATTCCCAAGATACCGATGTCCGTTATTTATAACCTGGTTCGCCAGTTCTCGAATCTAACCGGTATCGAGAACGCCACCATCGAAGACTTGAAAGAAGTGGACGGAATCGGCGAAGCAAGAGCCCGAGCCATCATCCTGGGTTTCGCGAATTTGCGCAAGAAAATAAACCTCTCGGACCGGTGAACGGTGAGCGAAATGTTGAAAGTAACCGAAGTCTACCTTCCTGACCTCTACACCGCCTATCGTATCCCGATGGCGGGAAGTAGAATCTCAGCGGGATTCCCTTCTCCGGCCGACGACTTTATGGAAGTCGGGTTGGATCTCAATGAAGAGCTGATCAAGAACCCCGCGGCCACTTACTTCGTTCGGGTGAGCGGCGATTCGATGATCGATGCGGGAATTCATGATCACGATATATTGATCGTGGACCGATCTATCGAAGCGCGCGAAGGAAAAATCGTGATTGCGATCTTGGACGGAGAATTAGTCGTAAAACGCCTTCAAAGAGTCAAAGACCAACTCTTTCTCGTTCCCGAAAACGAAAAGTTCCGTCCGATTCCGATCCGAGCGGAATCTGACTTCCTGATCTGGGGAATTGTCACCAACGTTATCCATTCTGTTTAGAAGAATCCTTTCCATCCTGTCTCGTTCCGATGTCCTCCGATCCGGACCGCCAGACTTGAGTCGGGGGCGCCGCTTTTGCGGAACGGAACCAAGCGGGTGACCGGCTGTTCGCGTCGCTAGAGAGCGTCCGTTCTTTCCGAACAATGCTTTCAGGGAGAGATTCACAGAAAGAGCCGGCGCTAATGCTTCAAGAGTCTCGGTATGTCCCGGATCGAACTTAAGCGGTTTTCTTCAAGGAAAGTCACGATCGCGGAATAGACCCCCCGGTGCACCGTGGGGTTGATGAGGTTTGCGGTACCAATGCCGATAGCCCTGGCGCCGGCGATTAAGAATTCAATAGCGTCTTCTCCGCAGGAAATCCCCCCTATCCCGATCACCGGAATCGGGATACTTCGAGATATTTCATAAACCATTTTCAACGCGATCGGCTTAAGGGCGGGACCTGACATTCCACCGGACAAAAAACCCAAGGCCGAGCGAAATCGACGGATATCCAATTTCATCGCCGGTACGGTGTTAATGAGTGAAATAGCAGCAACGCCGGCCTCATAAGCGGTTACTGCAAAAGACGCATCAATCGCCTGGAAAGGGCTAAGCTTAGCGATCAACGGGAAACGGCTGATTTTTCGGCATTCAGAAACCACTTCGGCAATCCGCTCTTTCTTCAACCCGAAAGCCAATCCTTCATCATCCACATTCGGACACGAAAGGTTCAACTCGAGAGCGATCGGGGTCTTTAGCGCTTCCGCCTTTTCGGCAAGACCACGGAATTCCTCGACCGAATCTCCGGAAATGCTGATGATGAGGGGAAAGTTTACGGAAGCGTATTCTCGTTCGAAGCTCTCGATGAACGCGTCAATTCCGGGATTCTCCAAACCGATCGAATTGAGGATCCAACCGTTGCCTTCGTAAATACGCGGCGGGGGGTTTCCTATTTTCGGTAAACGCGTTACGGTTTTCGTTACCGCGGCTCCGATCGGCTGGCTTTTGAGCAATTCCAGATAGGGTTTCGCCGCTCCGAAAGTACCCGACGGGATGAGGATCGGGCTTTTTAACTTACCGATCGAGCCGAGGTCCGTTTCCATACTACAGGTCATTCCAATCCACCTCTTCCATAGAAAACACGGGCCCGTCGTGACAGACTCTTTTTCTACCGAAAATCGTACTCACGCTGCATCCGTAGCAGACCCCTAGCCCGCAAGCCATTCTCATCTCCAACGAAACTTGCGTATCTTTCGCTGGAAGGATTCGGAGCAACGCCTTCATCATCCCCGAGGGCCCGCAAACGAAAAAACGCTCGTAGTCGTCGATGTTTGCTTCCCGCAAGCGATCAACGACCGTTTCCGTTTTGAGAAAATCACTCGTTTCTAAGGTCACCGTTAACGATTCGACATGGAGTTTGAACATCGCGATAACCTGTTCCGGAACTTCCGCATGGATACGAAAACCGAAGATCGCGTCAACGACTCCTCCGTTTTCTTTAATCGTCCTCGAGAGCATTTTTAGGGAAGCGATGCCGCATCCGCCGCCGATCAGCAAGCTCTTGCCGTCGAAAGGCCCCAGATAACCGTTGCCTAACGGGCCGATGATTTCGACGGTTTCTCCAGCTCGTGCTTTTTGGAGCCAGCGGCTACCTTTTCCCACCCGCTTAACGTACAAAGAAACCGTTTCCCCGGTCGACTCAAATATCGAAAAGGGGCGTTTTAAAACCAGATGGTCCGGATCGCAACGGACTTCTACGAACTGTCCCGGTTGCACCGTTTTGCAAATCTTCTCGGAGCTCAAAACGAGCACATGGCTGTCGGAACTTACGGGCACGTTCTCAAGAATAGCGGAAGTCTCGATGAATGGGCTCATGCTTCTTCCCCAAAGGGGTAAATGATTTCTCCGGAGGCGATCGTCGCACAAACTTTTCCTTTCATGCGCTTCCCGAGGAAAACCGTATTCTTTCCTTTCGAATGCAGCGTTGATTCTTCGATCATCCATTCCGCTTCCGGATCAAAGAGCACGATGTCCGCGATTTTCCCTTCCTCAAAACAAACGGGGTCGATGCCTAACAATTGGGAAGGAGCCTGTACGAGAAAATGCAGGACTCTTTCCAAACGCATCTTCAATCCTTTGACAAAGTAGTCATAACACAAAGGAAACAGCAACTCCACACCCGATAAACCCCGCGCTGGCTTTTCCGACGTTTTTTCTTCGACTGTATGCGGCGCGTGATCCGAAGCGATAACGGTAATCAACCCAGAAGAAAGCGCCCATAGGATCGCTCGGCGATCCGGGTCTTCTCTCAGCGGGGGATACACTTCATAATACCCTTCGTGGAGCCCTTTTTCCGTAGGAAGGAAGTAATGCGGGCAGGTTTCTGCCGTGAAGCGTACTGTTCGGCTCTTCGCCTCCTTGAGCCGACTGGCGGATTCGGCCAGACTAACGTGTTGCAGGTGAAGTCGGCCTCCAATTTTTTCGTTCAGCATTAAATCTCGGGCGATGATGATTTCTTCCGCGCGCTCGACGATTTCATTCATTCCGGGGACTTCCGCGTGTTCTGCGACGACAGACCCCGTTTCACGCGTATGTTTCAATACGGCAGTCATGTCAGAACACTTATCAACGGTACATCCATCGTTCGTAAAAAGACGAACACCGCAAGCAGATAATCCTTTCCAATCGCTCCGTTCTTCCATCAGGTTTCGATTTACCGCGCAGGACTGGGCAATCCGGATCGGGGAGTTTTTCTGATACGACACTACGTTTTCGTAACGTTCGATCGAATCGGGGCAAGGCAAAACGTTAGGCATCGCGCAGATCGTCGTGACCCCTCCGGCAGCGGCCGCACGCGTTCCGCTTTCGACGGTTTCCTTATATGCGTATCCGGGTTCGCGCAAGTGTACGTGAACATCGACGATTCCAGGTATCGCTGTGAGGCCTTTCCCTTCAATCACCTTCGCCCCTTGATCGGGTATCTTTTCCGCGATTTTTAAGATTTTGCCTTCGGAGATCAAGATATCGCGAAGGCCGTCGATCGATCGGTTGCAATCAACCGTCCGAACAGCTTTCAGTAGAATCATGGGATCCTCCTATGAAAGAGATCAAGAAAATCAGCAGTTCCCGAAACGAGTCGATATTCATTTGTTCAAGCGGAGAGTGGCTTTCTCCGGTCTTGTTTGAGACAAGTAAAAGATTAGTCTTGTAATATTTATTCACTTCGGCGCTATCATGCCAAGCCATGCTATGCATTCTCTTCGGGGTTATTTTCGCTTGAAGCATCCGTTTTTCTAGGACATCGGCGTAGGCTTGATCCAGTAGAGCTGGATCGTATTCCGATACGGTGTTCCAAGAAAAGGCAAGTCCACTTTTCCGAGCGTGATTCGCGCTGAAATCGACGACCTCCTCTCGGAAACGTTCAAGGCTTCCCTTCTCTATTCCTCTGACATCCAAGAACAATTCAACGTTTCCCGGTATCATGTTGGTTACATTCGGTTCGTTCTTGATCTGCGTCACCGTTCCGATCACTCCGGAAGGATTATACACACGAGACAGTTCTCCTACTTTCGCGATGACATAGGAGGCGCAGAACAACGCGTCTTTTCGAGAGGATAGATCCATCAGACTCGAATGCCCCGTTCTTCCCGTAAACTGAAGACTCAACCGCTTTTGTCCGGCAATCACCCCGACGATCCCGATTTCGGAGCGGTGATCCCACAGTTCCCGCGACTGATCAACATGTACTTCGAGAAATCTCGAATTCTTGCCGATCACCGGTTTTCCAATCTCCGTATACTTTTGGTATTGCTTTGCTAGCAGGGAAGACCGGAGAGACTTCCCGCCGCGCAATAGCGGGAGGTAATCCGGAACGCTGTTTTCGTCTTCGAAGAAGGTCTTCGAACCAATCGAAGCGCGGCCGAACATCGAAGATTCTTCGATGTTGAAGGCGAGCAACTCGGTCCGACCTTTGGCGGGTTCTTCCAACGCTTCGATTAATAACAATCCGAGAACGATACCGGCGATGCCATCAAACCGCCCGCCTTTCGGTACGGAGTCGTAATGTGAGATCAGATAGGTCTTGTCCTTGGCGGATATCAAATCGGAGCTCGCGCTTGCGACATTGCCGTAAGCGTCTACGTAGACCCTTTTTCCGAGGGAATACAGCCGATCTTTGAGGTATTCGATGGCCAAGTCGTTCTCCCGAGAGAATGGAAGACGCGTTACGCCTTCGCTTGTAGAGGAAAAGCGAGCAAACGCGCCGATTTCCCGTTCGATCTTTCGATCCAATTCATTCATCCTGTGAACCCTACCTGATGGCAGACTCATGCCAGAACAAGAGCTTTTCCTGTAGTTTCTTCATCCCGATATCGAGAAAAAAGCTTAAAAGGCTGATCACAATGATGACCGTGAGGAGCAAAGTAATATCGTACATCTCGTTCCCGAGAATCAGCAGAAATCCCAAACCGGCTTTCGAGCCCATCATTTCACCGATCACAGCCGCGGTGATTGAGAGAACCATTCCCACCCGAAGTCCTGTCATTAGGTAGGGCAGAGAATTCATAATTTCAAGTTTGGTCATCACCTGCCAGCGTTTGGCTTTCAGCACTTTCATCAGATCATAATAGTTCTTCTCGGTCGAACGAACGCCCAGGATGACATTAATCATCACGGGAAACAAGGTGACTAAAGCGATAAGAACAACCTTCGAAAGAATACCGAGTCCAAACCAGAGTACGAATAACGGCGCCAGGGATATTTTCGGCGCCGTCTGCATGATCAAAATATATGGAGATAACGCCTTTTCTAGTACTGGCACTTTCGCGAGCGCGTACCCGAAAAGGATACCCAACCCCGCTCCGAAGGAAAATCCATATAGAATCTCTTCAAAGGTGGCTAAAAAACTCTTTTGCAGGACAGAAGTCTGAATGAGCTGAATGAATCGGAAAACGATGGCCTCGGGAGGCGGAAGAATATGCGCCGGCGTTTTTAATACGGTTACCATTCCCTTCCAGATAATCAAGACAGCGATCAACACTAAGCTGCTCAATAAACAGTTAAGGAAACTTTTCCTCATTCCTCTCCCTCCGCCAATGAAGTCCTTTTACATTCTCGGAACAACGAAATCAGACGCGTTAACCGGTGTCGTTATAATTTCGTATTCTTTCATCAGATCGGCGGTTGCCTGCCATCGATCAACATTTCCGAACCCAAATCCGAAGGCGGCCGTATCTTCGCTGACCCAGAGATAGTCGGCATAGATCGCGGAAAGAATAGACGACATATACTCTACGGTTCCCGTATAGGTCGGTGAATATTTTTGAATGGTTATAACCGTCGCTTTTTTCATGTTGTCGGGATCAGACAGGTAGGCCATTACCCGGCTGAGCGCCCGGGTGAATTTTTCCGCGAGTTTCGGATTTTCCTTCAGGATTTTGTCTCCGGTAACGATGACGTTGCCGAACGAAGGAAGAAACTCGTCCGACTTGAACTCCTCTACTTCGATTCCCTGGTATTTTAGTTCAAAGGTTCTGAGCATCGAGAAGCAGATCGCGTCCACGCGTTTGTTGACAAGCGCCGGAATAATCGCTTCCGTGCCGATGATTTCGAGTTTGACGTCTTTCAGCGTCATTCCGTTTTTCTTCAGTAACACCTGCAACTGAACGTAATTGGAACTGCCATAACTGGTAACCGCGACGCGTTTCCCCTTTAGATCGGCGGGGGTCTTAATGCCACTGTCTTTTAGAAAGATCGTCGCACCCAACCCGTGTTGGTACGTGGTATGAATAACATTAACGGGGATTCCCTGCGAGCGCGCGGTGATGACCGGTTCTCCGTTCGGGAATCCGAACTCGACGTTCCCGACCGCGACATTGCGAATGATGTCGGAAGCGCTGCCAAAGAGATAATCGACTTCCAATCCTTCTTCGGCGAAGAACCCGAGTTCGATTCCCATGTAAATCGGAACGTAGTAGGGTACCGCGGATCCCTCAATCTGTACAGTGATTTTCTGGGCAAAGGCAAAAATGCTTACGAGCAGGACCATAGCGATAATCGTTGCTTTTTTCATAATACTCCCTCCTTATAAAGGTTTTCCGTCTAGATTTGCTCCAAGTGCGACTCTGATGTTTTCGAGCTGGACTTTTCTATATTGACTAAGCCATAAATTGGTTATACGATTACCGTGGACGACCAGAGTATTCGCCGCCTTCATTCCCAATATGCTTGCAAGCGTAAAGATGGTTTCCGTTTCCATATCGAAATTCAATACCTTTACTGAGCGCATTTCTTCTATCCAATCGTTAGACCTCAATCCTTCGAGAACCTGAATCCGTCTGCTTTGTCCGGCATAATACGAGTTTACCGTCGCGCCGATCCCCACCGAAACC
>CAZMHO010000007.1:33159-35661 GCA_964566085.1 uncultured Thermotogaceae bacterium
TTCGTAAAGAGCCACTAGCATAAACGGATCCGCAACAGCAGGGTATTCGGGCCTGACATAGATGTTGGAACTGCCCCCCAAACGGACACACCCGGAATTCAGAATAATACTGCCGCAGGGGATTTTTTCGTCAATCGCGCCGCATCCGCCTACCCGAACAACCTTCCTTACGCCGAGTTCACGCAATTCGACCATGGCAATCTCTGCGGAACCGCCGCCAATGCCTGTGGAGCAAACACCGAACTCTCTCCCTCGATACATGCCGACCCCAATCGAAAACTCGCGATGATCGTTGAGGTACGAAAAGGTATCCGAAAGCTCCTCAAATAGCTTCAATCGTCCCGGATCTCCCGGTAGGAAAAACAGCTCCGGAACCTTTCTGTCGATCGGTAATTTCAGGTGAGGGAGCAACCCTCCTTCCAACGGATTGTCAGCGATCGGTTTCAAGGGTTCGTCTTCCATTAGGTTCCCTCCGTAAAGGCCACTCTGGAGTCGTGCCAGAACAGCAGTTTCTTCTCAACAAGCTCGATGCTCCAGTACAAGATCAGACCCAGAAACGTCGTCGCGAGGATGGCGGACATCAATAGATTCGCGTCATATAAGGAGCTCGCGTACACTAACAGGTATCCCAATCCCTGATCCCCGGCCATCCATTCAGAAACGATCGCGCCGATCACGGACTGCACCATCGCAATCTTTAACCCGGCCATAATTTGCGGCGTCGCCATCGGAATCTTCATTTTCAAAACGCGGTTCCGTTCAGACGCGCGGAGGATTGTCATCAGGTTTTCATAATCTTCAGGAATAGAGCGCATGCCGAGGATCGTATTGATCATCACGGGAAAGAAAGCCGATAGAATGATTAATGAAAGTTTGGAAGGCATACCCAGACCGAACCAGATCACAAAAAGCGGAATCAGCGAAACCTTCGGCGTTGCCTGTATCACCATCACGTAGGGGGAAATAATCTCTTCGAAGACCCTCGAACGCGCGGAGAAGTACCCGGCCAAAAACCCAAACCCGGATCCAGCGATGAACCCGATGATGATCGTATAGAGAGTTACCCATCCCTGCGTCAAGAATGTGCCGTCCAAAATAAGCGAAACAAACCTCCGGCCTACCGCTTCCGGTGGGGGAAGAATAAACGACGGAACGTTATTGAGCACCACGTATCCCTTCCAAAACCCGATAAACCCGATTAAGAAGACGACAGATAGAATCACGATAAAGATTTTTTTACCCATTCCGACCACCGAAAAGCCTATTTGAGTAACTCGCGGAGCTCTTTCACACTCGCGTAAAACTCCGGAGTCAATTTCACATCTTCGGTCCGAGGCCGGGGAAGGGTTACCGTCACTTCTCTCAACACCCTTCCGGGTTTCGTCCCCATGACGATGATGCGATCCGAAAGGTATACGGCTTCGCTGATACTGTGCGTAACGAAAATGACGGTTTTTCGTGTAGATTCCCAAATTTCGAGCAGCGCGTTATTGAGATTATCCCTCGTGATCGCATCCAACGCTCCGAAAGGTTCGTCCATAAGTAAGATCGGAGGATTGTACGAAAGCGCTCGAACGATCGACACCCGTTGTTTCATCCCTCCGGACAACTGCCGCGGGTAAGAAGATTCGAACCCGTTCAGTTTTGCCAACCCGAAAAGTTCTTTCACGCGGGCTTTATCCGCTTTTTCCTTGCTGCCCATAATTTCGAAAGGGAAAAGGGCGTTGTCAAAGGCAGTTCGCCAGGGAAGCAATACCGAATCTTGAAAAACGAATCCGAAGGCGGGGGCTTTTTTGGCGCCAGTTTCCGCGATCGAGACACTGCCGGAACTTGCCGGGAGTAAATCGGAAATGATCTTGAGCAACGTGGACTTCCCGCATCCCGAAGGCCCCAGCAGAGACAGGAATTCTCCTTTGGAAACAGCAAAAGAGACGTCTTCCAAAGCAGAAAACGTTATTTTGCTTTTCTTTGTGCCGCTTGAAAACGTTCTACTTACATTTTCCACTTTTACGATGATCTCACTCATAATCGACCTCGATTACTCGAATCTTCGAATCATGTCGGCCGTTTTTTTAAGTGCGGCCACAATATGGGTTTGGATTTTTTGATCGGAAAACCTTTCTCCTGGCGCAATGGCCGTCAAACTCGCTTTGGCTTTGTTCATTTCGTTAAATACCGGAACGGCTAATGCCTGCAATCCCGGTTCATATTCATTGTTACAGAAGGCGAACCCCTTCTCTTGAACCGTTTTCAAGCGTTTTTGGAGATTATCGGTCGAACACCGCGTAGCGTAGGGATCCGGATACCTCCAAGTACGCTCTACCATCTCCATAACAAGCTCATAATCCGTAAACGCCGCGATTGCCAAGCCTGCCGCGGTGCAGTGTACGGGTAGGTATACCCCCGGATGCGCTCTGAAGCTGAAAACCCGTTTGCTTTCAACGGTTAACACGGAAGCGATGCCCTCATGAGTTAGTTCGCTGAGGAAGACCGTCTCGTTTG
>CAZMHO010000008.1:0-353 GCA_964566085.1 uncultured Thermotogaceae bacterium
CCAAGGATACAACCGAAAAGGCCGTAGCTGAGGCGCTCCAAGGATACAACCGAAAAGGCCGTAGCTGAGGCGCTCCAAAAGCGCAACCGAAACATCGGACCGCGTCTTCCGCTCACTTCACTTCCATAATCTCTCGTACTGCCGATTCTGCTTGGCGCTGGGATCGCGTGCGCGGGTCTCTCATCAAAAACTCGACAAGCAATCCGGGGTCGTTTTTCAAGAAGGCTTCGAGGGCGCGTTCCATCCGCCAGATTCTGGGCCTCAAGTACCAATCGATGACTTTTTCCGGTAATGCCGGGTCGATGGGTTCGGGATGGATGCCTTCGCCATCTACGCTCGCGGGTATCTCCACG
>CAZMHO010000008.1:363-15928 GCA_964566085.1 uncultured Thermotogaceae bacterium
ATGGGGGGGATGCTTCCCCGGTTGAGGGTGTTGACGATGAACCTTCCCGGCTGACGGCCGGTGACCGCTGCGATAAAGGGGATGTGTTGTTCCCCGCTGAGGGTATCCGGGTTCATGATTCGTTTCGCTTGTTCTGAGAAGGCGATGGGCATTTTTTTCTTTTTGGTTTCGAGCACGGCCGTAAATTTGACGTCCGGATGGTTTTTAAGCCCTTTCGACAGTTGCTGGATCACTTCCACGATATCCCCCAGCCGGTTTTCATACCACGACCATCCGGCGGGTGAGTCTGCCCCGCCCCAAGGTTCGCCGTACCATTTCATCTTGATCTCATGATCATAATGGTACTTCCAAGTGGTGTTTCGCACCGTATCTCCGATGGGCATTGCCCCATAGAACCGGTACAAATCGAAAGCCGCCGGGGATAGCTGCAGGTCGAACGGGGTTTCCGGCTTCCATCCCTTGCGCGAGTTTTCATGGTCGTTCAGGTAAACGGAAAGGTCGTTCCCATCCTTTCGAAAGCGCGTGAGCCATATGCCATGGTTGACTCCGGCAACTTGCCAATCGATCTCGCTCATCGAATATCCGGCGCATTGCGCGACGTTTTCCACATCGTAGTGCCCGTGGCAAAACCCGACCATTTTTATCTTCGTCTCGCGGGAGATCAAAGTGGTTCCTTCAAAAACGGGATTGGCTGCTAAGAGGAGCCAAGCGTCCGGCGCCGTTTCTTCCATGAGTCGGGCGATCTTCAGGAAATAGGCATATTGATTCCAGTTTGAGAGCGTGTAGTAGTCCGAGACCATGTTGAATTCTTGCGCGTCGATGCCGCGATAGTAGCCGTGTTTTTCTCCGATCAGACGGACTTTTTCCAGAAACGCGTGTCCGCCCACCAATGCGGTGTTGATAACGAAGTCGGCGCCCCGAACGGCTTCTTCCAACTCCGTGGTTTTCTCAAAAGTCAACTCCGCTCCGAATTCGTCTCTGAGCTTCGTGGCTAAAAACTGAACGCCTTCCAGCCGGTTCGTGTCGATATCCATGAGCCGAACGACGCTTTTGGAGAGGCAGGGCGTTTTGCAAAGGTCACTGACCAGTTGAAGCGAAAAGACGGCGCTCCCCGCGCCGATGATGCTGATCGTCAATGGATTCATCCGTTTCCTCTTCCTCCTTCTTTGCTTATACAGGGAAATGGCACCGGACGAAGTGTCCGCTGCTGATTGCGCGATATTGCGGTTCTTGTTCTTTGCACTCCGCTCTGGCGAAAGGGCAACGGGGGTGGAAATGGCACCCGCTCGGCGGATGGATCGGACTGGGTATCTCCCCCCGTACGACTTGCTTTTCGCGATTCAGAAACGGATCCGGAATGGGATTGGAGCTCATCAATAGCCGTGTGTAGGGGTGAGCCGGATGGTCGAAGATTTCGGCTTTCGAGCCCGTTTCAACGACGCGGCCCAAGTACATGACCGCGAGGTGGTTGGCGAAGTAATCGACGATCGATAGATTATGGGTGATGAACAGGTAGGTCAACGCGTTTTGCGCCCTTGCCTCCTGCAGCATCTTGAGAACCATCGCCTGCACCGATACGTCCAACGCGGAGGTCGGTTCGTCTAATACGATGAACTCCGGTTCCAGGACGATGGCGCGCGCGAAGGCGATCCGCTGTCGTTGCCCGCCAGAAAATTCGTGGGGGTATCGAAACATGTGTTCTTCCCGCAATCCTACTTGCAGCAAGACCTCCCGGATTTTGCCGCGAATCTCCATCTCGGAGATGCCTTTGAAGTGTATCTTTAAACCCTCTCCAATGACTGTTTTGACCAACTTTCTGGGATGCAGGGAGTTGTAGGGGTCCTGAAACACGATCTGCATCTTCCGGCGATAGGGGAGGAAAGTTTTCTTATCTAATGCCAGAATGTCTTTCCCCCCCATCGACACCGTTCCCGCCGTCGGGGGGATCAGCCGCAAGAGTGTCCGGCCCAAGGTGGTTTTTCCAGATCCGGATTCGCCGACAACGGCGAAGATCGATTCACGCGGTATCTCGAGATTGACGTCATCCACCGCTTTCACGATCAAATTTCTCGAAAACGCGTTTTTTTTCAGAGCAAAGTGTTTTTTGAGGTTCTTAATCGTCATCAAAGGTTCTACCATGTTTCTTCCCCCGCTTTAGTGGTCGATTGGCATCCGTTTTCCTGGCAAAGATAGCAGGAGACGTAGTGATGGGCGCTGATCTCCCGTAACGGCGGCAGTTCCTTCTTGCAATGATCGAAGGCGTAATCGCATCGCGGATGGAAGCGGCAGCCTTCCGGGGGATCGACGAGGTCAGGAACCGTCCCCGGAATCGCTTTGAGCTCTCCCGGCCGCCCCACTCTCGGGACCGCGCGCAACAACCCTTGGGTGTAGGGGTGAGTGGGATTCTGAAACAGCTCCTTCGTCGGCGCCACTTCGATGGCATTCCCCGCGTACATCACAACGACACGGTCGCAGAACTCCGCGACGATGCCCATATCATGGGTAATCATCATCACTGCGTTTCCCATCTTTTGGGTCAGGTCCGACAGCAGTTCCAGGATTTGCGCCTGAATTGTCACATCCAGCGCAGAAGTGGGTTCGTCCGCGATGAGCAGCTTCGGTTGCGTCGCTAAAGCCATCGCAATCATCACCCGCTGGGCCATGCCACCGCTCAGCTCGTGCGGATACATGTTTTTAACCCGGGAAGCGTCCATGCCCACGTACCCCAGGATTTTTTCCACCTCTTCCTCCGCATTCCCGGGCGACGCTTTTTTCGAGTTCAGTAGGGTTTCTTTTATTTGGAACCCTGACTTGAAAACCGGATTGAGAGAAGATTTGGGTTCCTGAAAGATCATCGAGATTTCTCGGCCGCGAATCTTGGTCATCTCGTCTTCGGAAAGTTTGAGCAGATCGCGGTTTTCGAACCAAACTTCTCCCTGGGTGATCTTGCCGGGTTCTTCGATCAGCCGCAACACTGCCTGCGCGGTGACGGACTTTCCGCAGCCCGTCTCTCCGACGATGCCTAACCGTTCCCGTTTGTCCATCCACAGGTCAACCCCGTTCAGGGCTTTGATCAACCCGCGATAGGTATGGAAGATGACACGAAGCTGACGAACATCCAATAGGTTTCCGCGTTTGTCCATCGCTTACCTCCTCAATCTCGGGTCGAGCATATCGCGAATGCCGTCTCCGAGCAGGTTAAATCCGAGAACGACGAAGACGATCGCAAATCCAGGGAAGGTGGAAATCCACCATTGATCGACCAGAAAGTTTCGTCCGTCACTCACCATGGCGCCCCATTCCGGAGTCGGCGGTTGAACTCCTAATCCTAAAAATCCTAACCCCGCTGCGGTTAGGATAATCGTTCCCATCCGAAGTGTCAATTGTACGATCACCGGAGAGATGCACATCGGGAGCACATGAAGGAACAGGATCCGCCCTGTCCCCGCTCCGATCGAACGGACCGCTTCGATGTACGGCTGTTCCTTGACCTTCATCGCTTCCGCCCGTGCCAAACGGGCGTAGGTCGTCCAGTTGACCAGCGAGATGGCGATAATGGTGTTGGTGAAGTTGGGCCCCATCATGGCGGCGAAGGCCATCGCCAACACCAAACTGGGAAAGGCGAGGAACATATCGGTGATCCGCATGATGATATCGTCAAGCAAACCGCCGAAATAGCCGGCGATAATCCCGACAGTGGTTCCCAGTAATCCGCTGATCGTGGATACCAGGAAAATGATCCACAAAGCCATGCGAGACCCCTGAATAACACGGCTGAAGATGTCTCTCCCGAATTGGTCGGTTCCGAAGAGGTGTTCCTGAGAGGGTGGCTGTAATCTTACGGCGAAGTTTTGTCCGATGGGATCATAAGGCAAAAAGAGGGGCCCGAGGAAGGCTACTAACAAAAAGATGACGATCAAAACGAATCCCACCATGGTTAGTTTGCTCTTCCGAAAGAGAAAGATCGTATGTTTAAGGTCATCGATATACGGTTTGTTTTTTTCAAAGAAGTTTAACGGGTTTTTTTCGGCTGCCACGATCATCACGTCCTCATCCTTGGGTCTAAAAGCGCGTAAAGAATATCAACGGCCAAATTGGCAATGGAGTAGATAAAAGCGATAAAAATCGTTCCACCCATTACCGCCGGATAGTCTAAAGAAAGCAAACCCGCGGTAATATATCGTCCCAACCCGGGCCAGGAAAAGACCGTTTCGGTTAAAACCGCGCCTTCCAGCAACCCGCCGAAGACCAGACCGATGATGGTGATCGTCGGGATCAAGGCATTCCGCAAAGCATGGCGGTAGATGACGAGCCGTTTCTTGAGGCCCTTCGCTTTAGCCGTTCGGATATATTCTTGACTGAGTACTTCCAGCATGCTGGAACGGGTGATTCGGGCGATTGAAGCCGTGCTGTTGTAGCCGAGTACGAAAGCGGGCAACAGAATATGGAGCAGCGCATCGCGAAAGACCTCCCAATTACCGGTGAATAAAGAGTCGAAGAGGTACATGCCGGTAATCCGCTGGGGAGAATCCAAGAAAAAGTCCATTCTCCCGCCGCCGGGTAACCAATCCAGTTTATAGTAGAAGATCAGGATGAGGATCAGCCCGATCCAGAAGACCGGCATCGATACGCCGAGAATCGAGAAGACGCGGGAAAAGTTATCGATCATTTTATTCCGATGGACGGCTGACAGAATGCCAAGTAACACTCCTAACAGGATCGAGATGATAATCGCTACCAAAGCGAGTTCGATGGTTGCCGGGAAGTACATTCCGATGTCCACCATCACGGGATTGTTTGTTTTGATCGATACGCCGAAATCCCCAACGACCGCTCCCTTCAGAAAGCTAAAAAACTGTTCGATCAACGGGCGGTCATACCCCAATTGCGCCCGGAGCTTATCGATTTTTTCTGGAGGCGCGTTTCCTCCCAAGATGGCTCCCACAGGGTCTGCGGGTATGACGTGCGCAATAAAGAAGACGATGCACGCCACGCCAAAAAGCACCAATGCCATAAGGAGTATTCTTTTTATCAGATATTTCCATATACTCAAGATGAGTCCCCCTGACGATTCTAAGGATTCTACGACTAAAAAAACCCCCCGTGTCCCAAAAAGAAACGATGAGGGAAACCACCTCACGTACCTAACAGGATGACAGGGGGTTACCGATAAGGCTAATCGAACAGTTTCTTATTTGTACAGCTTGGTAAAGTCGAAGAGCATTCCGTACCCGATAGCGGCCTGTTCAAACCCTTTGAGCTCGACCCGGACGGGCCAGGTTTCAACCGTTTGATACAGCATCGCAAAGGGTCCGTTCAGGAACCAGTAATCGGTAAGAATCTCGTACATCAGTTCGCGTCTGACCGGATTCTTTTCGAACTGGGCTTCTATCGTCAGGTTTGCCGCGAAATCGTCAAACCAAGCATTTCTCCAGGCGAGCTGATTCGCTTTGTAGTTGGCGTGGGCGTGGGCGAGGTTATCGGCATCGGGATAATCGTTTCCCCAGCCGGCGATGATCATCTGATGCCCCTGAGAGCGATACTTGGTGTACATTTGGGAAGCTTGGACGATCACGATATTGGCTTTGATTCCCACTTTCGCCAAATCGGCCTGAATTTTCTCGGCTTCGGCGGGTCTGGGGTTAGCGGTACTCGTAAGCAGCTCGACTTCGAATCCGTTCGGATAGCCGGCATCTGCGAGGAGTTTTTTCGCCTTCTCGACATCCGGGTAGAACGGGTTGTCCGCCACGAAACCGAAGTAGCCTTTGCTGACGAACCCTTGCACTTTCAGGGCATTGCCGTCCAACAGGATATCGATGATTTCGTCGTAGTTCAACGCGTATTTCACGGCGAGTCGCACTTTCGCGTCTTTCAGAGGACCCCAGGAAGCGTTCATGGCGAGGTATTCGTTTCCGTGACCGGGCACCCGAACGATCCGGAGCTCTTTGTTGCCGCTCATTTCTTTCAACATCGTTCCGGTGACGTTCCAGGCGACATCGGCATCGCCCTTTTCGACCATCAGGCGCTGGTTCGCAGCCTCGGGTACGTCTCGAATGATGATTCTGCGAATTTTCGGTTGTCCGAGAACGTAGTTCGGGTTCGCCACGAGGACGATCTGATTGTTTCGCTCCCATCTTTGGAGAACATAGGCTCCGGCGCCCGCGGAGTTGTCATCGAGCCATTTTTGCCCGAGATCGTCACCGGCCATGTGCGGTTCAACCTGTTTCCGGTTGACAACGGAAGCGAACTGGTTTGTCAGGATTCCGAGGATGATATTGGATGCGTAAGGTTTATCGAACTGCATGGAGAAGGTGTAGTCGTCGATCAGTTTGATCGTTTGGTCAACGTTTTCCTCGTTGATCCCAACGCTCTCGACCAGCCATTTAGAAGAAGATTTCATCTTCATCGACCGTTTCAGGGACCATACGGCGTCGTTCGCGTTCAGCGAATCCCCGTTCGAAAATTTGAGACCTTTGCGCATGGTGAAGGTATAGGTCATCGCGTCTTCTGATATTTCCCATTTTTCGGCCAAACGCGGAACCGGGACGAGCGTGTCTCCCTGCGCTTCCAACTCCACGATCTTTGCGTACATCGCATCGACGATCTTGCCCGGAAGCACTTCAAAGACCATACCGGGATCCAAGGTGATGAAGATTCCGGTGTTAGCGGCGATCACGAGGGTGTCGCTCGGGACATTGGACTTCGCGAAACCGAAAGAGAAGAGCATTAACCCGAGAACGAAAATGGCGATAAACTTTGTGAACGATCTGTTCATACGTGCACCTCCAAATTTTCTTCGATAGTATGGTGACAGGAAGACGTGGTGATAACAATTAGAAAAGGAAAGACGCATGAGCTGCGTCTTCACAAAGGTAACAAATGAATTCAAAAAAAGGTAAACTTTGGCTTGTAGAAAACCGAATTTATAAGACCTTTTCTTTTAACTCTTTTCCGGGAACGAATTTAGGTGTTTTCTTTGCGGGAATCTTCATCTTTTTCATCGTCTTCGGATTGACCCCGGTTCGCGCTTTCCGCTGCGAAACCTTGAAGGTTCCAAAACCAATGAGTTTAATCTCTCCACCTTGAGCCAATTCATCTTCTACGACTTTCACGAAAGCGTTGACCATCTTTTCTGATACTTTCTGAGTCTCCCCTGTTTTTTCGGCTAATTTCGCAACCAGTTCCTTCTTATTCATAGGTTCCCCCTCCTAAAATGAAGTAGTTTTATTTAATGCCGTATCTTGGGCGTTTCGTTCAAACGATGAACCGGCTCTGGGTTTGATTACGTCATTTATTATAACACATACTTTTCAAAAATAAAGCCCCCCGATTGAGGCAATTACGATCCGTACGAGTAGGCCCCTCTCCTCTAACTGACCTTTGTGTTATAATTCATAAAACATGACTGAGAGGGGTGGACAAGTTGAAGGGTCGATGGGTATTGGCGGTATTCCTGGCAGTCCTGATGATTCCGGTATTTTTTTTCCTGCAATTGATCTTTTCAAACGGGTATTTCGATTGGTTTTTAGAGAGTAAGTATTCCATCGAATCGGCGCGCATCGAACAGGTTATGGCGGAAGACGGCTCGATCACGGTGCACGAGACTATCCAATACCGGATGCGAAAACCGTTTAGAGGGCTTTACCGAAGCATTCCGGTGGCGCGGTATGTCACGCTGGAAAACATCGAGTTATGGACCGAAGGGGCTGTCACGAAAAAAGTGGAGTATTTGCAAAAGAGCAACCAGCACTTTGAAGCGCGCGTGTGGATAGCCGAAAACGAGTACGCCTCCCCCTTGAGCCCGGAAGGTTATCGCGACATCACGCTTCACGTCAAATATACCGCGAAAAAAGTTCTTGAGATCGGACAGGATGCCGATCAGATCTTCCGGCAATTCTGGGGTACCGGATGGGATTCTTTTGCAAACGACGTCACCGGCATATTTTACTTTCCCGACTCTCTTGTGCCGGATACCGTCTACACGCATCCCAACCTCACCCATACCGTCGAAGGAAACGTTCATACCTTCCACGCCGGCCATATCGCGCCCAACGCCTATGCCGAGGTCCGGTTCGTTTTTATAAATGCCCCGCGGTTAACCTACGCGGTGGAGAACCCCGCTTTGACGATGAGCGCGATCCAATCGGAAGAGAGCTCATATACAACCGCCTTTTGGCTTCATTGGATTATCCGGGTCGCCTTGTTTTTCATTCTCTTCTGGCTTCTGATCTTCCTGTATCGGAAATACGGGGTAGAACCCGAGATCACCTACCACGGCATCTATGAGCGGGAGCTTCCGAGCGAGGACGCTCCGGATGTGATCAACGCCTTGATCAAAAATCGAGCCGGAAGCATCGACGACGACGGAATCGCCTCCGCGATGATGAACCTATATCGTAAAGACTACCTCTCTTTCGACCAAAGCAAGAAAGACCTCGTGATCGTCCTCAATCCCAAGGCGAGTCAGAGCCTCTTCAAGACGGAGGAGCATTTTTTGTCTTTCTTACGTAAGTACGCAACGGACAATACCTTCGATTTCGGCCAACTGAAGAAGACCTTCAAGAAATCTCAGAAGCAAGCGATCGCGTTTACGAACAGCCTTTCGGCCTATAAACACCAAGTGAACTCGGATGCTTCGGGCAGAAAGTTTTTCGAGTTCAAGGGGACAACCTACTCAAAGCTGGTCGCGGTTCTGTTTATGATCCTGTCTGCCGGGGTCTTGATTCCGTTTCAAAGCCTCAAGATCCCGTTCTTCCTGGTGATCAACACCGTTCTCTTCGGGATCCTGTGGTTTATCAGCTCTTTGGTTCTGATGCTTCCGAAGGAGGTCTACGGGAGATGGACCAAGAAGGGAGCGGAGTTTTACCAAAAATGGAACAATTTCGGAAACTATATCTCCGATATTTCCGCGGTCAAAGACTATCCGCCGGAATCTGTTATCGTTTGGGAACATTATTTGGTTTACGCGACTGCCCTGGGAATCGCGGATAAAGTGGAAAAAGTGTTGAAGAGCGCGATCCCGAAAGAGCTCTGGGATGAGCAGAGCCGGCATAGCAACCTGTATAATTTCTACTCCATGGGCGTTCTCTCCCAATGGGCGACGTTGCGAACCGTTTCCGCTTCTTCGGCCAGCAGCAAAGGCGGGTCGGGCGGCGGCGGGTTTGGCGGCGGCGCGGGCGGTTCCGGCGGTGGTTCCGGCGGCGGCGGAGGGGGCGCGTTCTAATCGGTGAGCCAGTTACACCGCATCCAGTGGCTGGATCGAGCCGTTCGCGAAGGCGCGTATCCGAACTGCACCGATCTGGCGAAGACCTTTGAAATATCCCGGAGGCAAGCGGCGCGGGATGTCGAGTACCTCCGGTATTCCTTAGGCGCCCCCGTTACGTTTTCGCCGGAAAAACAGGGTTACTATTATACGGAACGATCTTTCCGGCTGCCCGCGATCTACGTTTCGGAAGAAGAGACCGAGATGATCCGGCAGTTGGCGGTTGTTTACCGCGTAGCCGGCGACAGAAGAACGGCGCAATTGGCCACTTTCTTCCAAAAGATCGGGCAGTCTTTGGGGATAGAAACCGATACCGGTCACCTTGTCGGCGATCAATGGACCGTCGTTCCGCTTTTGAAGGAGTTGATCGTCCACAATCGGAAAGCCTGTCTTTTCTATACGGATAAATACGGAAACGGCAGCGACCGCGTGGTTTGTCCCTATCGCCTCTTCGAAAAGTATGGAAACAGTTACTTGTTGGCCTTTTGCGAAAAAGCGAAAGACTTGCGGTACTTCCGGATAGAACGGATTCGGAAAGTGACCGCGTCGGAAGGTGTCTTTCCAAAACCGTCGCTCTCTTTCGACCAATACATCGAAGAAACCTTCAATCGGCTCGCCAAGCCTTACTTGGCGCAGATCGCGCTATCTGAGTGGGAGAGCGATGGAGGCGGACCCGATTTCATGGACTTGTGGAAATGCCGAAAGGTCGGCGACCACCTCTTCGAATGCCCTTTCTATCGTTCCCAATCGTTTTTATCGTCTTTGTTCGGCTGCGGGGTTCCTTTTCGTATCGAACAGCCAAAATGGTTAAAGGAACGCTTTCTCTCGCAGATGGAACGTTTCGGGCGTTTCGCGGTCGGATCGCCGGAACCAACCTACCCGAAAGAAGGCTTCCGGCAAAAGGCGGAAAAGGAGGTAGCGATGCACCGTGTTCAACTTAACCAGATAGCATTCGGCCCCTCTTGGCTCAGCTACGCGGGGGCTACCTACGGCGTGCTAAAGTCTTTGGGCTACTGGAACGAACCGATTCATCAATTCATCGGGAAAACGGGGATCGGGTTTCTCTTCGTCATTCACGATCGCGTCGGAGCGAGCGGTCCCACGGTTTATGATTGGGGGAGTCGGCACTATGAGTGGCTGGACCGTATCGGCGTGGCGAGCCGGCAGTTCAACCTCTACTATCATCGTGATCTGAACACCTATCCCCTCGCGCAAAAAAGCGCTGTCGCCGAGATCAAGCGATCGCTGGAAAAAGGGGTGGGCGTGGTGGTTTGGGCGCCGACGAAGATACTCGAATTCGGTATCGTCAACGGATATGACGACGATGACGGCGTCTTTTTCGTCAAGGACTGCGCCTCGTCCAATCCAGATCCTCTCAAATACGACAACCTGGGGTTATCGGATGTGCCCTATCTGTACTATCAACTCATCGAGGGGCGTGTGGAGGTAAGCGAAGAGAAGTCGCTTTTGGGGGCCGTACGGCGGGGTGTCGCCGAATGGAACCAGGAAACCGCCCGCTACCCTTACTACAGCGCCGGACGGAACGCGTACCTCGCGTTGATTAAAGCCTTGGAAACGGAAGCCTATGATTCCTTCGGTTTAGCGTACTGCCTTAGCGTATACGCCTGTCTCAAATCCTCTTTGTTCCGGTTTTTGTCCGCGGTTTCGCCATCTATTGAAGAAGGAGGCCGGTTTTTGGAGGCGGCGGAGCATTACCGCGGGGTTTCGGCTTGCTTCGAAAAAGCCAGAGACCTGCATCCGTTCACCGGAAGCCAGATGGTGGCGTCCCCTCTGCCGAAAGCAACGCTGAGAGCGGTCTTACAGCAAATGCGCGAAGCCCTTTCGGCGGAAGACGAGGCGATGAGGGTTCTGAAAGCCTTCTGCAAAGCGGTGTAATCATCTGTTGAACGAACGATCAAGGAGGAATGCCATGCGAACTTCCGAAAAGATATGCTTCTTATGCCTGATAACGCTGTTTTTTTGTTCCGCGGCATGGGGGCTGCCCGACTACTATACCCTTTGGATACCGATCGATTCCGGAGCGGAAAGCCGATCCGCTTACTCGCCGGTCGCTTCTTACGCACGGTACGAACCGTTTACTGATTTGGCATGGGATCGTCCCCTGCGGGTCGCCTTTTCTTCGGACCCTCATTTCGGGAGGCCCGAAAGCAACACAGAAGCCACCAAAGCGATTATCCGCTCTATCAATGAAGCGTCGCCTGCCTTTCATGCGTTTTTCGTGCTGGGAGACATCACCGAGTATGGGTTTATCGATGCGCAATGGCAGATAAGCCGAGAGGTTTTCGCATTATCCACAAAAGTCCCGATCATTCCGCTGATGGGCAATCACGACGATTTGATGAACGGACGATCCAAGTATTTGCACTACCTGATCCCAAAGGCCACGATAGAGAGCTCCAGAAAGGTTCTGTGGCAGCGGATCGATCTCGGGCCGGTTCACTTCATTAAGTTGAACCTGATGTGGGGGGCGGAAGATTGGGGACCGGACGTCGAGGAATGGCTTGAAGCAGAGCTGGCTTCTATTCCTCGGGACGAATGGGTCATCCTCCTGTCGCATTGCTTCTTTTACTCCTCCGGGAGCTACAGATATGGCGTCCCCTGGTTTGATCATCCCGAAACGACGGCCTTGATCGCGCCGATCTTGGAAAAATATGGGGCCGATTTATCATTCGCCGGTCATAACCATCATATGGAGCTAACGACGCATAACGGCATCTTTTATATCGTTACGGGAACCTTCGGGGGCGTTTTATCGGACGCCCCCTTTGAATACCATTCTTCGACTTCCCTCTGGTACCAGCAAGGGACGCACGGATACACCGATGTGACTCTGTATCCGGACCAGGCGATCGTGGTGTTTCGTGATACGGAAGGCCAGGCGATCAAACGGTTTATTTTGCCTCAGAATCGCGCCCGATAAAGGGGAAGCAACTCCATGCCGGCGGAGGGAGAGAATGACCGGAAGCAGGCGAATAAAGGAAGGGGATCGCGATTTCGAGAGAAAACAAAACCAACTCTCCCAAGGACGATGAAAAGAGCCTCGTCCGAAACCCCGCGATGAGACGGCTGTTGGCGCTGTTCGGTTCCGTATCCTTGATCTTGGCGGTTATCGGCCTTTTTTTACCCGTTTTGCCGACCGTTCCTTTTGTTCTGTTGGCCGCCTATTGCTTCCTTCGAAGTTCGGAACGGTTCTACGCCAAATTGGTCACCAACAGGCGTTTCGGGGCGATTTTAGCGGACTATCTGCAAGGGAAAGGCGTTTCCCGGCGATCGAAAGCGATCAGTTTGGTGTTGCTCTGGGCAAGCATAGGCCTCGCCCTTTTCCTCATTCAAAAGCCACCGGTCACCGTTATTTTAATCGTAGTGATGATCGCTGTCTCCGCGCATATCCTTCTGTTGAAAACCAAGGCTTAATTGATCTTTCGTATCCCGAATCCTCGCTCGCAGCCTAATCAGGTCACCCGCCGTTTTTGAATGATGAGGTTTGATATAAGGAAGAGAAAGAAAACGATGCCGATGTTTAGACTGGAGAAAGCGGCGCTCTCCCGGTAGAGTCGTTGCGCGGTCATCGCGTAGTTGACAACGCTGGCCAACGGGAAAAAATCGCGGATTTGCATCGTATACGGAAGGGTGAACTCGCCGAAGACGATGGCGAAAACTTGAAAAAAGACCGCCACAAAGACGGGAAACAGCAACGGCCACTCGATCGACCGAAAGATTCGAAAGCGCGACGCGCCATCGATTTTAGCCGATTCCATCAAGTTCGCCGGAAAGTTCTGGACCAGCGGGCGCAAAAACGCGTACGCGACGGCTAAGGTGGACATGCAATACCCGACCGTCAGAAGCAAAAAAAGCGGAACGCGATAGAGGATGTGGAGGTAGAGAAGGGACATCGCGAGAAAGGCGGAAGACACCCCCAGAGTGGGCATAATGACCCGCTGCGCCCACCGCTCCCTGGCCTTCGCGAAGAGAAAGGCGACGACAACGGACGCAATCGCGGCCAAAGCCGCAACCGCAAAGGAATTGAATAGAGAGCGGACGACCGGGACGCGACGGTTGAAGTCGACGGAAAACAAGCGCGCGAACGGCTCAAGGGAAAAGGAGCGGTTCCAGAAATCATAACAAAAGCCCATCAGCCCGATCAGCACGAGCCCGTATTCGAACGCCGCATACAGAAGGCTTCCTAAGGTTGTGAACGGGGAAGGGCGCGCGTGGGAAAGCGAGAGCGTTGGGGAGTCCGTTGACACATCGGGAACGCGCGAAAGAAGGGTGTTTACGAGGAACAAGAACAAGAATTGGACGATCGCGTAAATCAAGGCGCGGGAGAAATCGAACTGACCTCGAAGAGCGTTGGCGATCGCCACTTCCAGCGTTGTGAACCGGACACCCCCCAGATTGAGGACGACGGCGAAACTCATAAATGAGTAGGTGAAGGACAAAAAAAACGCCTTCGCGACTGCCGGGAGAACTAAGGGAGCTTCGATCCACCAAAACCGCGCGAATAGACCCGCCCCTTCGGAAAGAGCGGTCTCTTCCAAAGCAGGGGGGATCGCGCGCAAGGCGGTCCCGATGTATTTGACGAAGATTGGCGAATTATAAAAGGCGTGGGCGATCAGGATTGCCCACACCGTGTACAAAATCGGTAGCTGAATACCCAAACGCGCCAGGATCCCGTTGGCCGAAAAAATCAGGGAAAAGGCGATTACGGTCGATACCGGAGGCAGGAAAAAGGGTATGAAGACCGCGCTTTCCAATAGAGCCGAGAGCAAATCCCGCCTGCGAAAAAGGTAGTATGATGGCAATACGGCGATCGCGAACGCAAGGGTGGTCGAGCACGCGGCTTGATAGACGGTGAACCATAGGATCCTCAGGAATTTTGCGTCAAAGACGAGCGAAAAGTCTTCGAAACGAAGAAAATCCTTCATGAGGATGGCGAAAGGGATAGCCCATAACCCGACAAAAAGTAGGAAAGGGGTTCCGCGAACGATGCGCCTAATACATGATCTCCTCCCATTCGGATAACCAGAGGTCCAGATTTTCGGAAACTTCCGCTTGGGAGAGGGCCACGTGATGGGAGGCGTTCACCGCGTGGTCGTAGGCTTTCGGCATATCGACCGCGCTTGCAGGGAACATCCATTGATTGAGGGGTATTTCTTTCTGAAAGCTCTCTGACAGGACGAAGTCAACGAACTGTCGCGCTTCTTCTCGATTACGGGCGCCTCTGGTGACCCCGACGTATTCGATTTGGAGAAAGGCGCCTTCCACGGGAATGAAAGCTTTATATCGATCGGAGCCGTAGGTGTGGTAGGAGTAGGCGCCGTCCGTGGCATAGCTCACCATCATCGGCGCTTCCCCCGCCTCGAACTTGGCGAATCCTTCGCCCCAACCGGAAGTGACCGTTAAGATCGCCGGTTTAAGGGTTCTCCAGTAATCTTTCCAATCCTGCCGGTAAACGGCGATGGTCCACAGAAGAAAAGAAAGGCCCGTGCTCGAGTTCCGCGGATCTTGGATCAGCAGGCTTTTGGGATATGCCGTCATCTCCTGGAAGGAAGCCGGTGGGTGGGTTAACCGCGAGGGATCGTAGATTATGGCAAGCGCGCCATAATCAAAAGGATAGAGATACCCTTCCGGATCAAAGTCGAGACTCCGGTCGACGATCCGTTCTGCATTTCCCGGATTGACCGGCTCTAACAGCTCCTGTTTGAAAGCCCGATACGCGAGGGTTTGATCCAAACCCAATACCACATCCGATTGAGGATGCCGCTTCTCCAATAACAGCCGTGACAAGATATTGCCGGCATCTCCCAACGAAACCAGGGTGACGTCGATTCCGGTTTGCTTCTCGAATAAAGGAATGAGAGAATCATTGAGCCAGTTCAAGCTTTCATAGGTGTACACACGAATCGCGGAAATACCGACGATTCCGACGCACAGTAACGGGATGACCCAAAATCGTTGATAACGGTTCACAATATCGCCTCCTTCGCATCAAAAAACCCTGCCAGTCGACAGGGTTTTGGGTTATCCTCAAGTATCTGTCCATTCTCCCTACGCCGGTATTACCCGGATCAGGTTGAAGGGAAGGAAGGATCCCACTTCCATGGTCGGAAACAGTTCCCTCTCAGCCTTTCGGCTCCCCTGAACGACAACTTGCTCTCACCGTGTATCGTACCAAATGAATACGTCGATTTATCGACCGATCACATTACTATAATATTTCAATGTCAACCGAACGGACGGATACTAAAGGTTTTTCGTATCGAAGACCAAGCCGGATGAAAG
>CAZMHO010000008.1:15938-22157 GCA_964566085.1 uncultured Thermotogaceae bacterium
CAGCTGTTCGATTAAAAGGCCGGTCGCCTCGATGCCGGTGCAGTGGCCGGTGAAATAGACCGCCCCGGTTTTCTGCAAAAATGCGCCGATTTGACGGACCAGCTCCGGGTCTTCGCTTTTTTTCGCCTGCGAGTTATAGAGGTGAAAACCGCCGATCACCACGTCCGGCCAACGCCCCTTCATTTCCTTGAAGCGATTGACGATGTTGACGATGCCTTTATGGGCGCAGCCCGCTATTAAAACGGTATGGTGGCTTTCGTTGATGATGAGGTTCTGCTCATGCGCGAAGGTATCCCGCCGATACGCCCCCTGTTCTCTCATCAGTAAATGATTATTGGCGGTCGAGGGATACTCTTGACCAGTAACGTCCGAGAACAACTCGAGTTCTTGGTCAATCACCAACAGATCCTGCGTCCGGATGACACGGGGGTGATCCCGCAACGACGTATCGATGCCGACGGACCAGTATTCTCCGTTGGATTTTCTGGCATAATAACCGTCGAACGCGCGTTCGTGGATAAACAGCCGCGCCGTTCGGTTGGCTTTGAGGAAGTCTTGGATTCCGCCGCAATGGTCCAGATGGCTATGGGAGAGAATGAAGTACTCGACTTTCGATAGATCGGCTCCGAGTTTTTGAGCGTTTTCAACGAAAAGACTGCCGCAACCGGAGTCGTACAATAGCGTATGTTTTTCCGTTTCAAGATAGAGGCTTAATCCATGTTCATTCCCAAAGTGGTCTGAAAGGCTCGTATTTTCCACAAGCGTTTTAACGCGCACGTTCCTGCCTCCTTCGGCCGCATGTGTAGCCGCGCCCCCCGTTTCTAACAAGGATATCAGAAGGGTACTGAAGGGGGGATCCGCCTCCATTATACTCCAAATATCGCTGTTCGAAACCTGTTGTTAGTTTGGAACGGCTTTAGGAGGATTACGGCATCGAATTTCGGTCAGGCCTATCGCTTTTGGAGGGAAAATTTGGACTTGGTTAGGCGCTTCAGAGTATAATCCATCTGGGAAGGGCGAGGTGTCGATTCTCGAAGTTGAAGGCGTTGACATCGCAACACAAAGGAGGGACCGTGGAAGCCGATTTGATAAAACATATCGAAAGCGTTCGTGAAGGGATGATCCGAGATTTGCGCGGGTTTGTGAAAATACCCAGCGTTTCCGAAGACAAAGAGCGGGTGAAAACAGCACTCGGATACTATTTGTCTCGGGCTCGGGAGATGGGTTTTCAAGCGCAAAGCCTTCTGGAGGATACGGTTGGCGTTGTGGAATGGGGAGAAGGAGAGGAGACGATCGGGGTTTTGGTTCACGCGGACGTAGTGGGTCCGGGCGATCTGAGCAAATGGCTCTGCGATCCCTATGAGGGAATGATCGAAGGAGACCGCTTGTTCGGTCGCGGGGCGATCGACGACAAAGGGCCTGCGATTTCGATTTTGTACGCGCTGGAGGCTTTGAAAGCTGTCGGTTTGAGGCCGCAGAAAAAAACGAGGATCATCATCGGAACTCAAGAGGAGGTCGAATGGTCGGATATGGAGGCGTATTCGGCCGCCTACCCGCTACCAGACTACGGGTTCACACCGGATGGCGAATTTCCGATTGCGAATCGCGAAAAGGGATATGCCGATATCGTCATCGCTTTTCAAGACCCTGTTAGCCTAACCGGGGCGGGGTATCGCCTCATAGACCTGCGCGGGGGGCACGGGTCCAATTCCGTTCCCGACCGCGCTTCGGCTCTGGTGCAAGGCCCCGGAGAAGCGTTAGGCGGGCTTTTCAAACGGTGTTCGCGCATCTCCTGTTTAGAAACCGAAAAGCAGGGAGAAACGTTACGTATCGTCGCTCGTGGTCAATCGGCGCATTCCAGCATGCCGAAAAACGGACTGAACGCGATCGAACGGCTGTGCGAGGTTCTGGCTTGCGAGCCCTTTGCCACATCGGCCCTCACGGAAGCTGTTCGGTTCATCGATGGGCATAAGGAAGACCCGTACGGACGGAAGTGGGGGTTGTATCGCGTCGAAGATATCGCGGAAGGGGTGTTCTTCGACCATACGACGATCGTCCCAACGCTGGTAATGACGGAAACGGGAGGACCGACGATCACCTACAATCTCCGCCTCGCCCCGCCGGTTAGCCGCCGACAACTCGAAAGCCTGACGGAAAAGGCGTTAACGGGATATCGCGCTTCCTTTCGATTGACCGACTATAAGGACCCGTTGCAGGTAGATCCGCGCTACCCGTTTCTCGAGATAATGGCCAAAACCTACGAAGAGATCAGCGGACTTCCCAACGCCTATACCCTCGCTTTCGGAACCTCCTACGCCAAAGCGATGCCGCGCTTCGTCTGTTGGGGCCCCCTCTTCCCCGGAGATCCGGATACGTGCCATGAGGCGGGGGAGTCTCTCTCCATTTCTCAGTGGATCAAAGCGACGAAGATTTACACGTTAGCCCTTGCCAGGATGATTGCAACATCGAGACCACTGTATTAACGATGAACATCGGAATATTCTCTCTTCTTTTCGCGCGGCCTTTGGAAAACGACGCAGTGTCAGACGAGGCGTTCATGCTCGCAGAAGGCGCGCGAGCGTGTGAACGTGGGCCTTCAATTCACGTGAGAATCGATTCGAGTATGTTATAATAAGGGGGTTACCGGATGTGTCTATGCATTGTCCCTAATCGGCAATGCTGCGAGGTGTGTGTTTTTGAGTGATACGTTTTTGTTTTTAGGGTTTCGAAACGAGGAAACGAAATCTTGTTTCGAAGAATATTTGAAAACCTACAAACGGACTTATCTATTTGAAGAGGCCCTGGGTGGAATTTCCGCTCAGAATTGGGATGGTTTTGCGGTGGTGATCGTCCAGAGCAGCCTATTAGACCTTCCGGACGAATACGCCCGATTGGAGCGATTTCAAAAAGTCGCGAAGAAACCGCTCATCGTGTTTGAGCTTCAGCCGACAGGGACGCTTGGGGACGGCCGGTTTTTCGGTTTGAGCCCTTCTTTGATTTATTCGGGGTCACAAGATCGGCGGATGCTGCAAAAGGTTTTATACTACGCCTTCTCCTTTTTCGCAAACGAAAAGGAGGCGGCCCAAAGCATTACCTCGGATCCTTCCTTCCTTTTCTTCTCGAGCTTAAACCACGAACTGCGCGAACTGCTAAATGGGCTCTCCGCGCTGAATCGTATGATTGCCCCATCGCAAACTGAGAACGAGGTGTCGAAGACCCTGAGATCCCTTCTCAGTCACCAAAAAACGGTTCTTGCGATGCTGGAGCAATGGACGGCTTTTGTGGATGAAAGTGATAACACCACCGCTTCGCCTGAATATCTCTGTTCGGTAGGAGAACTCGTCCGGATGACCCAGACGTACTTAAACAACCCGTTACTGTTTAGGGCCTTGGACCTGCATTGGGCCTATGATTCGGAAGACCCCGAGCCGGTATTGGCGAATGCGATGCCGATCGTTTTTTTATGGGCGTTATTATCCTCGACCATTCTGCAGGCTAACGAATCCAAACGGGTGGACATCGCCTTTTCAAAGAAAAGGAACCGGTGCGGCTTATTCTTGGATTATTCGCTTTTCTTCGACCGCCGCGCGAAAAACGAGGCATCGGAACCCGATCAGAGAAATTCGAACGCCAACCGGAGGAGCGCGGTAATCATCCGAAAGCTGCTTTCTCTTTGCCGAGCGACCATATCCGTTCTACCGCACGGACAGGATGAGATGACCGTTTCGGTTATGACGCCCGTAAAGGAACCGGCCACCGCGCAACCAGCCGGAACGGAAGCCGCTTTCCGACAGAAGAACGAGACCCATGGCGGAAAGTTAAGTATCTTGTTAGCCGAAGACGACCCGATCAGTCAGAAACTGACCGCGTTGCTGATCCGGAAAAAGGGGTGGTCTATCACCCTGGTTTCCAATGGCGAGGAGGCCGTTCAAGAGATCGCCCGACGGCCTTACGATATCGTCTTGATGGACATACGCATGCCGGTCATGAACGGTCTGGAGGCGGCGCGGAGGATTCGATCGATGGAAAAGACAGCCTTCCACCACTTGCCGATCATTGCCTTGACCGCGCATACCTTGCGAGATGACCGTTTGACCTACGCCAAAGGCGGCATCGACGCGTGCGTTTCAAAGCCGATAGTGGAAGAAGAACTGTACACGACCATTCTTCAGGTATGGGCGCGCTTTTCCGAAAACGCTTCCTACATCGAAAACCCGCCGGCGAACATCAACCGCGTGCTTTTGTTGTTGGAGGGAAACAGAGAAGAGCTGAGCGGATTGATAAAAGAGTCTTTGCGTTACTTCCCAGACCAGCTGGAATCGATAACGAACAGCGTTCGCGAAAAGAATGCCTTAGAACTCATCAAAACCGCTCATAAGATTAAAGGGAGTTTCTCGAGCTTTGATGCCAAGCGATGCTTCGAATTGGCGCTGGAGCTGGAAAACGCCGGTAAGGATCAAAATCTTGATAACGCGGAGAATACGGTTCGAATGCTGGCCACTGAAACAGCGCGGCTGGAAGAATACTTGATGAACTTTCTGTAAAGGAGACCGCATGTACGACCAAGTCCTGAGAATACTGATAGTAGAAGACAATCCTCTCGACGTGTTTTTATTGAAAAGCCTCTTGTCCAAAGGTCAAAGTTTTCAGCCGCATATTACCGTTGAATCTTCTTTGGCGACCGGTATCGCGAGGATACAGCTCAATCTTTTCGATATCGTGCTCCTGGACCTTTCTCTCTCGGATTCTTGGGGGCTCGAAACGCTCTTTCGGGTACGAGAGATAAACTTAGGTGTTCCGATCATTGTCATCACCTCGCACGATGACGTAAAGTGGGCGGTGGAAGCGCTAAAAAACGGCGCCCAGGACTACATACTAAAAAACGAACTCAATGCCGTTTCCTTAAAACGAACCATACAATTTGCGATCGAACGCGAGAACTTTTATCAAAAACTAAAAAATAAAGCCGACGAATTGGAGATTCTGAACCGAATTAACCGGGATACGGCGGACAAGTTCGAAGCGATGGCGGTGGAATTGCTCAAACGTTTATCGAGGGTGGCGCAGGCGAGAGATCACGTGACCGGTTCGCATACGGAACGCGTGGGCGTGATGGCGATGATCTTGGGAAGAGCGGTCGGTCTGTCTGCCGAAGAAGGCGAGATCTTACGTAATGTGGCTCCTTTGCACGATTTAGGCAAGGTCGGCATCCCGGACCGGATTCTGAGCAAACCCGGTTCGCTTAACGACACAGAATGGGAGATTATGAAGACGCATACGGTTTTGGGTTACCAGTTGTTGTGCGATTCTGACCATCCTGCCATCCAAAGAGCCGGACTGATCGCTTTGACGCATCATGAAAAATGGGATGGGTCCGGCTACCCGACTGGACTTTCCGGTGAGACGATTCCGATCGAAGGAAGAATTGTCGGCATGGTAGACGTTTTCGATGCGCTGACCAGCAACCGGCCTTATAAGAAAGCATGGTCTTCCCCGGAGGCTTTCGACTATATCGAGAACAAGGCGGGAACCGACTTTGATCCGAACCTTGTCGGCGTTTTCTTAGGGAAGAAAGCAGAGATTTTATCAACGAAAGAACACGGTCGGGTAGAGGAGGATCGAGAGGCGGATTTCTCGGGGGAAGCGTGATTTTTCAGGAAATATAGTACAATAGAGGTAGTGGAAAAGCTTAAACCGGTATCCCTTGTCTTGGGGGTCGCAAAATGGTGACGGGGCGGTTTGAACTGACCCAAAGTCGGGAGGTAAACATGGTAGGAATGATATGCGATACAGGAAGCGATATCGCCGAAAGAGTGCGTTCAGACGGCAGAGTCGAGGTCGTCCCATTAAAGGTCATTTTAGACGAGCAAGAGCACAATGACAGCGAAACCGGGCTTTCGGACAAAGTGATCGATTATCAAAAAAGCAATCAGGCGAAAACATCCCTGCCTGCTCTGGAAGAAGTCAAAGGCGCGTTTAACCGTTTGATCGACCGGGGATACAACGAGATCATCGGGATCAATATATCGAGCAATCTGAGCGGGACACACAACGTCTTCAAGCTGGCGGCGAAAGAGATCCTTTCCGAGAAGCCGAACCTGAAAATACGCCTTTTTGATTCTCTCAGCATCTCGATTGGCACGGGTTTATTGATCATGAAAACACTGCAGCTCATCGCCGAAGGCCACAGTACCAAGGACATGGCAAAAATCCTCAAGT
>CAZMHO010000008.1:22167-24224 GCA_964566085.1 uncultured Thermotogaceae bacterium
GGCCGGTCATTTGAAGAAGTGGGAGAAACCCTCGCGGGTATGATCCCGAAAAAGTCGAAAGTCATGTTCATCATCCCCACCCTCAAACACCTCAAAGAGGGCGGTCGAATCGGAAAGGTCAGCGCGACGATCGGCGAACTCCTGAAGATCAAACCGGTCATCTGTGTCGGAGACGACGGCATCTATTACACCCTCGCGAAGGCGCAGGGCATGAAAAATGCGGTTCGGAAGATCATCGAAGAGTTCCAGCGTGACTTTGCTTCCGAAAAGATAGAAACGGCAGCGCTCTATCATTCGGGCAATCCCCAAGGCATCGCCGATCTGCTCTCCGCTGTTACCGATGTGTTGAAGCGTTCGAAGGTTCCGTACGTCGAAGGGCAGATCGCCCCGTCATTGGTCGCTCACACCGGGGAACACCTTGTTGGACTCGCCTATCTGATGGTGTGACGCCTTACGCTTGAATTCGGATATTCTCGTCGATACGCCGCTCGATTTCTTTCATCATAACCGCTGTGATCTTTCCGATCGTCGGAAAGGTCTTCTTTTCGATCGCCCGCACCGGCATCACCTTTGAGACCGTGCTGGCGATAAAAACCTCTTCGGCGGTCAAAAACTCTTTTAATGCGACACGCTTTTCGACCGTCGGCACTCCGATGGAAACGGCGAATTCCAGCACTTTCTTTCGCGTGACTCCGGGCAGGATGTTGTCGACCTTCGGGGTTATGAGGGTATCGCCGTGTACACAAAAGAAGGAAGAGCTTCCCCCCTCCGTCACATAAATACTCTGCGCCTCTTTCCGGTACATCATCGCCTCGTAACCGCCGCGGTCGTTGGCATCGTTCTTTGCCAGCACGTTGGCGAAAAGATTCAGTGTTTTGTGCTCGCAGAGCAGATGCCGCTTGTCCGGGTATAGGTAGACCTGGGCGCCGGTCTCCCAATTTTTCGGATTGATTTCACGCAACGGCAAGGCCAGGATGAAGAAGGTCGGCTTTAGATTCTGCGGTCGGATCCGGTGTTCTCGGTTGGCGTCTTTCCCGCGCGTGAGCTGATAGTATACTTCTCCGGTTTGGATATCGTTCCGTTCGATCAATGCCCGCGATACTTCGTAAATCTTTTCCAGTGAAAAAGGAACGCTCATATGAAAATACGCGGCGCTGATTTCCATACGGTGGAGATGTTCTTGAAAAAACAGAGGTCTTCGTTTTAAAACCCGGCATACCTCGAACAACCCGTCCCCGAAGGTGTTCCCCCTGTCTTCGAGACAAATCGCGGGGACATCTTTCTCAACGAAATCGCCGTTTACCCATGCATACATACTATCCCTCCAGTATAGAAGTGGTCACTCTTCAGGTAGTATAACCGTTTCTGGATGAAAAGTAAACGGCCGATCCGCCCAAAAACCTTCGAACGCACCTGTTTTCACGATAATAAACTATCAATCCAAGAATAAAAATAGAATCCCAGAAGAGTGTGTATTGAATATATTTAAAAAAATAACGAAAAAATTGATATGAGACTTGACATTACTCATATTTTGTGGTAAAATCATAAATGTTAAACCATAAATGAATAAATCAAATTTTGGAGGGATAGAAATGAAAAAAAGAGAGAATAAAAAGGAAATGACTGGCAAGGACTTTTCCGACTTAATGAATCGATACTTTCCGCGAGAGATTCAGGGGAACTGGCATGTATCGAAACTCCAGTAAACCTCTGCGGGAGAAAACAGAGATTCGGGAGAGTGAAAAGGCCTATCGCTGCTATCTCTTGGATCGGGAAGCGTCGGCCGGTATAAAGGTGTGCCTACCGGATACCGTAGTGATTCTCATCGCGCAATTTCGATAGAAAAATTCAAAAGGAGGGGTGCAGATGAAAAAGCAAGACAGAAAGGAAACCGAACGATTCATCTATCGAGAGGAAGGGTACCGCATCGAGAGAGTCTTTCTCCCGTATAGCGAGCGGGGCGATCTTTGGAACGGTACGCTTAACCTGCTGTAAGGGGGTAGCTGAAAGCGGATCACACAAGCAAAAGGATCGCGTCGGCGATCACAACGACC
>CAZMHO010000008.1:24234-28993 GCA_964566085.1 uncultured Thermotogaceae bacterium
GCCGGTAAGAGATTGCCCACCTTGATTTCTTTTATCCCGAGCATTCTCAATCCGATCGTCAACAACAGAATCCCTCCGACCCCCGTAAAATCCTTCAGGTACTCGGGGCGTGTCAAAAATGTCAAGAGAGAAGAAAAAGAGACGAGCAGTCCCTGGATCAGATAGACGCTCACGACCGTCAAGAGCACACCCAGTCCGTAAAGAGACCCGAGCAGGAGCGCGGAGATACCGTCAAGCGCTGACTTCAGGAAGATGATGGAATAGTCGTTGGATACCCCTGCCTGGAAACACCCCAGTATCGTCATTGGCCCCGCCACGAAAAGAAGGGTTGCCGTAATAAACCCCTTCACCACCCGATTTTCTGAGTCTTTGCTTTCAAACCGTTCCACCAGCTTGCCCAAGCGCTCCTCTATATGCAAAGCGTGCCCGATCGCGCCGCCCGTGACCAGCGAGACAAGGACAACCATCATGTTGTTCGTTTCCAAGCCCATCTGGACGCCCATGAGCAAGGTGACCGCCCCGATGATCGTAAAGGAAAGCTCTCGAAAGGCGGCGGGGATTTTTTTGCCGATTACCCATCCGAAGACGGCCCCGACTAAGACGGCTGCGGCATTGACGATGACGGAGAGGTTAAACAATACGATTCCTTCTTCCCTTGAGCACGCTACTCTATCCTAAAGTTCAGACTGACTTGAAAGGTCATTTCTTCCGTATCTTGTCCGCTTCTCAAAAGCTTCATGTTCCTCAACACGATATTCGCCAGTTCCGGCGACGGGGATGAGACCATCTCGACAGAAGGGAAACCGGTTTTGCCAAAATGTATATTCACGACGACCCCCCCCTCCAATAAGCCCGTCCTTATCCCCTGTCTCTTCAATAAGTCGTTGTAGTCTTTTTTCAACGCCGCGGCCACTTCCTCGTAGTTTGGAAAGGCGTATTCCTTCAACTCCTCAAAACGAACGGAGCGATACTCGTTTTCACGATAGACCGGTTGGTAGCGCTTCGGAGGGGCGACGTTCTGCGAAACCGGGAGCGCGATCTCCTGGATTTCGAAGAGTTGGTTTTGCGGCGCTAAAGGGGACGGCGCATCGCTTGTCTGAGGCAAAAACGTAGTGGCTTTTTGAGGCGTAGACGGCGCTTTTGGCTGAAAAGCCAGCAGTTGCTCAAGCAGGGGGTCGGGTTCCGCTTCCTTGACTGGATCCGGTACCCTTTCTATCGGTTTCTCTTGCGCCGGTTCGTTTGGAACCACGGTGGGAATGACCGGTTGCGGCGGTTCCGGCTCCGGAACTTCCGAAGAGGAGGGGGCGGCCGTCAGGTTAATCTTCATCGGCGGTTCACTCTCGATCGCATATGGCGAGGACCGAATGACGAAGATGAAAGCGGCGAGAAGCAGAACCTCCAACATGACAGCCACCATCGCAGCGATGATATAGACTGGGTTTAGGGGTAGTTTCTGCTCCATGTTTCGATCACTTGGAGGTCGCTTGGATATTGACGTCCAATATTCGGTGGGTTCTAAAGGTATCGAGAATGGCGATGACTGTCCCGTGGGTCGCCTTTTGATCGGCGAGGATCGCCGCTTTGAGCATGGGATTTGATTTAAAGGCCCTTTCGATTTCGGTTGAAAGCTGGGCCAGAGTGGCGGCTTTTTGCCCGATGAAAATCTCGTCTTTCGCAGTGACGGATACGTTGAAGAATTCGCCGAAGCCAGACTCGGTCGCCGTAGAGGCTTCGGGGAGAGTCAGATCTATGCTTCGGACTAAACCGATATCGAAGGTGGTGGTCAACACCCAAAACAGCAGAAGGATAAACATAATATCGATCAACGGCGTGATATTGATGTTGATCTCTTCTTCCGTCCTACGTCTGCTCATATCCGGCCCCGACTACATGAGCCCTTTCGTGACGGGCGCTTTTAGATAGATGTCCGTCAGCTCGTTTTCGATAGAAGTGACCATTTCTTTTAAAACGTTCAGCAAAACGGTAAGCGTGATCGCGACGATGAGCCCCGCGATGGTAGTGTAGAGCGCTTCGCCGATCCCTGTTGCCAGTTGGCCCGCATACTTCAGGTTCTCGGCTTTATCCAGCGAGTTGAAGATTTTTACCATGCCGGTTACCGTTCCCAGAAGCCCTAATAAGGGCGCCACGGTGACCGTGGTGGAAATGAAGCGGAAGTTGCGTGTCAAACGCTCCACCATCAAGCTGATGATCTCGTGGATTTCATCGGCGCGCGCGCCTTTCTGAGCGCTTATCCTTCTATCGATTTTGATCAGAAAGGTCTGTTCATCGTCCCCTTTGTGGATCGCCGACTTAATCGAGGCTAATACGATGAGTCGCTCGACGAAAAAAAACAACCCGAATCCGGCGATCGCTAAAATGATGATCAGTACCGGTCCCCCAATAGAAATCACATCAAAATACAAGATGATTCCCCCTTCTATGAAAACCTACGCATGGTGATGATGGCAGATACCTTTCAGCTCACAGTGCGCACACCCCGGCCGAGAGCGGCAGTAGTACTTGGAATGGAAAACGATGAGCGCGTGAAACTCGTTGTAACGCGCGGCATCTTTTGCGAATTGGTGGGAAAAAAACTCTTGAATCTCCTCATAAGAGCCGGTGGCCATCCACCGGTACCGCAATCGGGAAAACAGGCGTTTGGTATAGGCGTCCACTACGAACACCGGGTGCCCGAGCGCGTACAACAAGATACTATCCGCCGTTTCTTTGCCGATCCCGTTAATCTGCAGCAACTCGGTTCTTAAGACGGCAGGATCCGCCTTTCTAAGACGAAAAAAGTCTAAGTTCTTTTCCATCAGAAATGCCGTTAGGTTCTTCAGCCGAGTGGCCTTTTGATTATAGCATCCGGCATCTTTGATGGCTGTTTTGACAGTCTCTAAGGAAACCGAAGCGATCTTGCGGGGTTCGAGGATTCCCATCTCTTTCAGGCGCCGGATCGCTTTCTCCACATTCGTCCATTGGGTGTTCTGAGTCAAGATCGCGCCAACCATGATTTCGAAGACACTGTCTCCCGGCCACCAATATTGGGGTCCGTAGGCGGCGTACATCAGATCGAAGAGCTCTTCGCAAAAACTTCTGTTGGCCGTCGTTTGCGGTGTGTCGTCCTTGGAAGCGTTTCCGTCTGCCAAGAAGGCCGGATGCGCGGAGGTTTGTACTGTTTCTTGACTCATACGCGAAGTTTCAATTCCATTTCCAGCTGGTTGAAGATCATTTCTCCGCCCAGTAAGGGAAACACTTCCGAAAGTTTATCGTCTTCGGGTAAGTTCGAGATCACACCCTCCGTTTTTCGCGTCTTATACTCGATGTAGAGCAAGATATCGTGGGCTAGATCGATCAGCTCGATATCCGTGGAAAGGCGATAACAATCCACGATGTAAAAATTATCTGCGTTTTCTCCCCAAATGACGAACCCGAGGGGTTGCGCGGTGGACTTTTCGGAAAACACCGCTTCCATCCGGTATCGCCCGCTAGCGTGTTGGAAAGAGGTCGGCACCCTTTGCCAATTGAGTTTGCGGGAGAAAGATGTTTGCGCTTCGAGAGCCAACTCGCTGACGGTCTTGGCGGTGATATCCCTGTATATCAAACGGTGAGAGAGGTTGGGGTTCACGGAAACGCGATAAGCGTTGAGCCTGCGCGTGACTAAAAATCCTCTCTTCTCGTAAAACCGAACCGCCCGTTTTTCCGACTCCAGCACCTCTAATTGTATGGTGGAGATCTTTCGCCATTTCAGATTTTCCAAACAGTTTTGAAACAAATATTCGGAGGCTTCGGTGCCCCGAACGGATACTTTGACGCCCATCGCGTCGATTCGGGCTAATTTATCGCGAATGCCGACAACGATAAAACCGACGGGCTCCCGGCCTTCCCAAAGGATGAATGAGTCCTTCATAGAGAGCCCGTTTTCAACAATATCCAAATGGAAGTCCTGCGTTGTCCATCGGATGGAGATCGGATAATCGGCGAAGACTTCGTTTACCAAAGTGATCAACACATTGATTTGAGACTCATCAAGCGCTTTTAATTCCACCCCGAAACACCTCCCGTTGATTTCTACAGCATGTTGCATGAAGCGAGGTAACTGACCGCGGCGCTCCCGGCTCTACCGTTTTTTTGCCTTCCCATCTCGTCGTTCTTCCGTTTTGGTTATGGAAAACGGGTTGCAAGGGTATCTGTTATGACAATTAGTATATCACAGGTTATGATATAATTCACAGGGCGCCGCCGCGATCTCGGATCGACTCAGGGAAGCGTGCTCCCGAATTCCGGTCGCGTTGTAAGGGGGAAATGATGAATCTCACTACCAGACGGAAGAACCGGCGCGTTAGAGGAAAAGATGAAAGAGACGCGTAAAAGAGCGGTTCTGATAGGCTTCATTGTGTGTTTAGCCCTAACGATCTGCTGGGCCGCTTACCCATTGGGTGTTCGGGCGAACAGATTGGATCTGATCTCGGAACAAAGTCTCGATCAACTGCTGGGTCTATGTATCCAATGCCGGGTCGATACGGTTTACATACCCATCCTCTCCTATATGGAAGCGTTGTACCTATCGGACCTGCTGCCCAGGAGCAGCGTGCTCATCAATAATCGCGCGCCGGACGCCTTCGACCCGCTTCGGTACCTGATGGAAAAGGGGCGCCATCTCGGTGTTTTCGTCATTCCGATCGTGGATTTCTTCACGGTCTGGCCGAGCAAAGACTTTCCGGCCTCGAAGAGGCACATTTCCCGCCAACATCCGGAA
>CAZMHO010000008.1:29003-35635 GCA_964566085.1 uncultured Thermotogaceae bacterium
CCGGAATGGCTCAGCATGGACGCGATGGGGAGGGCTCTCACCGCTCCGGCGATACTTGATCCGGGCGTTCCGGAGGCTCAAGGTTTTTTGATTGCTCTACTGAAAGAGATATTAATCCGGTACAATCCCCCGATCTTAGCCTTTGAAAACTTCGGATATCCGAGTGTTGCCTACGGATACAATCCTTACGCCGTTAAAGAGTACGAAAAAGCTAAAAACGAAGCCTTCACCCGTCCTTATACCATGGACCATTTCCGGAAGGATACGTTGACGGATTTAATCATTCGGTTCAACGCCTATCGGGACAGTTTAGGCGTCTCTACGAGATTTCTTCTCATCACGGAAACCGACCCCGAGAAAGGCCGCCGAGAGCACTTTCAAGATTGGCTGTTGTGGTTAAACAGCGGGTACTTTAACGCGGCTTCGCTCTGGTATTGGTTTTTAGACGTCAAAACCGTTCGATATGACACGCTCCATGCGATCGACAAACTGGCCAACGACAATTTCTCCGTCGGGATCAGTCCGTTATCCTTAGCTCCGGCGCAATTAGATTTAGTGCTGCGGGAGATGACGACCCACGCGGTCGGCGGGGTCATGGTCGATACCTTCTCGGTAGAGGTTTTAAGTCTTCTAAACCGTTACGGTATAGGCATTCCGCGATGAGGCGCGATACGAAAGAGGCGGGCTTCGAAGCGATCGAAGAGACTGCCGTTCGAGAAAACCCTCCGGAGTTCCATGTCCCGGTTATGGTTAAGGAAGTAACGGAGGGGTTGATTACGGATCTCTCGGGCACTTACGTCGATTGCACCTTCGGGGAGGGAGGACATACGCTCGAAATCCTGAAGCGTATCGCCCCGTACGGCGGAAAGGTGATTGGGATCGATAAAGACCTCGAGATATTGCATTATGCCGAAAAGCGTCTGAAAGCTTTCGAAGGCTCGTATGAACTCTTTCACGGTCATTTCATGAATGTCGACCTCATCTTGCGGGGGATGAAAGTCCGCTCGGTGAGCGGTGTCTTGTTCGATCTTGGGGTTTCTTCCTATCAACTCAACACGGAAAAGAGGGGGTTCAGCTTCGACAAAGAGGGGCCGCTTGACATGCGAATGGATCTTCAGAGCCCGATGAAAGCGGAAGAAGTGATCAACCGCTATAAAGAAACCGAGCTGGAGAAGATCATCCGTGAATACGGGGAGGAGCCTTTCTCGAGAAGCATTGCCAAACAGATCGTCTTAAAGAGGCCAATCCAAACGACCCGCGAACTCGTCGATGCGGTCAAGGCGGGGATTCCTGTTAAGGTTCGTTGGAAGATGCGAAAACACTGTGCGACGAAAACTTTTCAGGCCTTCAGAATCTATATCAACAGAGAGTTAGAAGAGCTGGAAAACGGATTGGCGAAATCCTTGCAAATTCTTGGTAAAGGTGGTAGAATAATTTCGATCTCTTTCCACTCTTTGGAAGATCGGATCGTAAAAACCTTTTTTCGGAGTCATGCGGTCCAAGGCGATTCTGGATGCGATCTTCGGATTATTACCAAAAAACCTTTGGTTCCGAGTGAAGAAGAAGTCCTCAGGAATCGCCGAGCGAGAAGCGCCAAACTCAGAATAGCCGAAAAGTTCTAATTCTATTTTTTTCTTTTCTTTTAGGGGATTACGTGAGAGGAAGAGAAAGGCTTCCTTTAGGGGGGAATTCTTTTGAATAAGGATCATGTTTCTTTGTCTTCGGAAAAACCGGCCGTTTCATCCGCGCCTTCTGTCCATCAGACTTCTGCCATATACTTAGAGCAAGCCAAAGAACTTTCAAAAGAACGGTTTTTCGAGCTTATCGGAGTGACCGCAAGGATACTACTCATGACTGCCGTAATCTTTGCCGCGTTTTTTGTACCTTTCTTCGTCGGGATGCAGACGAATCATATGAATAACCGCACTTCCTCCATGAAAATCGAGATACAATCGATGAATACGAAAATACAGGAATATAATCAGAAGATTACGGCATTCGGTGAGATGATGTTGGTAAAGAACAAGATACAGAAGTCGGAAGTCGAATAGCGGCTCGATTCCATTGAACGAAAAACGCGTCAATCTCGTTACCGCCGTTCTCTTAGTCTTGTTGGTCGCCCTTCTGGTGCGCGGTTTATCGCTCTCGATATCTCGGTCCAATCATTCCGGTCTGCCGGTCAAGAACATCCCGATCTTTCCGCAAAGAGGCCTTATTCTAGACACAAGCGGTACCCCTCTTGTTATGAATACCCACAAATACTTCTACTATCTCGACGCGAAATACTTCTCTGACAACCTGGCGACCGGAAAGGTGCGAGCAGACCTCTTTTATGAACAGGCGCGATCGCTTTTCCAGATATCGCGGGTTGAGCTGGAGGAAAAGCTCCAAACGATGTCCTTCATCCTGCTGGGCGTGTCGGAGTCTACGGTAATGGAGATTCCCCGTCCCGCCGCTTTGTATATTGCGATCGACCATCGCGACGAGCGTTCGGTTCTTTATGCCGAATTAGCCCAGATCGTCGGTAAGGTCGATTCCTACGGAAGCGGGGTCAATGGGATGGAAAGAGCCTTCGACTCCTCCCTCGCTCCTCGGGATGTCGGTCAGATGTACTATGAACGATTCAGCAACTATGCCCGGCTTGGAGAGGTTTTATCGATCCATCAACCGGTGGACGGTCAAGACCTAAAAATGTCGATTGACCTTACCTTGCAGCAAATTTTGGCTAAACGTCTGCGAGAAGGTGTTGCAACCTATGGCGCGAAGTCGGCGACGGGCGTTTTGATAGAAGCGAAAACGGGAAAGGTGCGCGCCCTGTACAGCACGACCGGGCTAAACGATGCGATCATCTCGGTTTTTGAACCCGGATCCGCCCTGAAACCCTTCATTTTCGCTTCGGCGATGAAATATAACCTTCTAACGGATGATGAAACCTTCTTTTGCGCCGGAAAGATAAAGCCCTTTAAAGACCTTTCTACCATTATCAACGACACGCACATCCATGGTGAGATACGAACGACTGACGCATTGGCCCAATCGTGCAATGTCGCAACCATCGAGATCGCTTTACGGTTTTTGGAGGAGATGGATAACTGGACCTGGTATAAAGAACTGAGGTTGGCGGGGTTCGGGAGCGAAACCGGGGTGGAGTTCCCGGGAGAGGTGAACGGAATCCTCCACAACCCGGTGGATTGGAATCGCCTGACCGGCATCCAGATGAGCATCGGGCAGGGAATTGCGGTGACCGCGCTGCAATTAACCGCCGCCTTCAATATCTTTGCGAATAGCGGGGTGTATCTCGCGCCGACGCTTCTCGAAAAGCGGATCAATCCGCAAAACGCGCGAAGGGTCTACCCCGAGGAGGTTGTTAAGCGAATCGTATCGATGCTGCAGAAAACGGTTTTATCGGGAACCGCGACGGCCGCCCGCTCTCGGTTGACCGATATCGCCGGGAAGACCGGGACCGCGCAAAAAGCTTTTCCGGGGATGGGATACGTCAAAGGGAAGTATGTATCAAGCTTTATCGGCTTCTTCCCGGTGGAGAACCCGATGTATACGATGCTCATTAGCTTGGATGAACCGCAAGGCGACATCTACTACGGAGGAGATATCTCCGCCCCGATCTTTAGGAGCGTCGTTGAAGACTACCTTATGATTTTGGAAGCTTCCTTGAATCAAAAGGTGGAGCCTATTGTCTTCAAATCATGGAAATTGCCGGACTTCACCGGCCTCACGAGAAAAGACGCGATGGATATCTTGGCGAAGTTGGAGATACCGGCTGGGAAGATACGGTTTGAAGGCGAAGGCGTCATCGTCTCGCAGAAGCCGGCGGAGGAAACGCCGATCCACGAGATCGAAGAAATCGTATTAACGCTTCGAAGGGAGACGAATCCGTATGGAGAGCCCTGAGCAAAAAACTGATTGGTTAGCCGCAGGGAGTCAGCCGATCGCGCAATCGATCGGAAAGGTACTCTTCAAAGATATGTCCTGGCGAGGCCTTCGGCCTCTTCAGGAGAGCAGTAACGCGGCGATCAGAAGTGGGTTTCAGACCTTGATAACGGCGGGCACAGCTTCAGGCAAGACAGAAGCCGCTTTGCTGCCGGTCTTGTCTATCATTCTGGAATCGCCGGAACTCGCCCATAGCCGGACTCCTGTCGCCTTATACATCGCTCCTTTGAAAGCCTTGATCAACGATATCGCCGAACGGCTCAAGAAACTTTCCCATCGCTCGGCGCTGGAAATATACGCGTGGCACGGCGACGTGGAAGCCTCTGAAAAGAAGGAGGCGATAAAAAAAGCTTCGATTCTGGTAACGACTCCGGAGTCGCTGGAAGGGCTGCTCGTATCCTCGAGGGTAGACCCGGCCCTCTTCTTTCAAAATCTCCGCTTCTTCCTTTTGGATGAGTTCCACGCCTTGCTGCAATCGCCCAGGGGATATCAACTCGCTTCGCAGATCGAAAGGCTTCAGGCATACAGCGGGCACGCTATCCAAAAGATCGCTATGAGCGCAACTATCGGAAACCCGGAAAAGGTTTTAGAATGGATGAAAGGAAGCGGTTCGCGGGAATGCTTCCACGTGAGCGACCAGCACCATACGCAAAAGCAACTTATGCTACGAAAAAAATCTTACGAGAACCTTCTGTCCGATGTACACAAAGTGGTCGAATCAGGCAAAAAGGCCATTCTTTTCACTTGCAGCAAAGGAGAGGCCGAGTCGCTGTTCCATTTCCTTGAAAGAAAAGGGATCGCCGTTCTGCTGCACCATGGCTCTATCGGAAAAAAGCAGCGCGAAGATACCGAACGGGTGTTCAAGAGCTCCAATGAGCATCCCATTATGATCGCGACGACAACCCTCGAGATGGGGATCGATATCGGGGACGTTTCTTACGTTTTGTTTTATTCCGTACCGCGAAGCGCGGCTTCGTTTATGCAGCGGTTAGGCCGCGCCGGCAGAAAAACGGGAGTCGCTCGCGCCATCATCTATGTCCCGACGGACACTGAAGAGGAAGGAAAGCCGATGGCGGTGGATAAGGCGCTCGAGGAGCAACTGTTCCTATTCGGCAATCTTTCTCTGTTTTCGGCGGGAAAGGTGGAGCCGATAGATTTGAAAGACTATTATCCCCAGCTTTTTGCCCATCAGGTTATTTCTATGGTATTTCGCGAAAAGAAGTTGGATCTGCGCAAGATCGGGTTGCTTAAGTCGGCTTACCCGTTTAAAGGCCTTCAAAAAGAAGATGTGAGCGCTGTCCTTTCGTTTCTGGAAGAAGAGAACTATCTGTTTCGAAACGATGAGGAATATCGATTAGGCTGGAAAGCGACAGACATGTTGGAAGGATCGGGAATCGGGGATTTTCTGAGCGTCTTCAGCGCCTCGGAGGATTGGACCGTTGTTGACGGAAACCGGGAAATCGGGAAAGTCCACGCGGCAACGGTTTTTCATAACAAACGAAAACAAGGCCACGAGATTTTCATTCAAAACTTTTATCTTGCCGGGAAGGCTTGGAAGGTTCTTTCTGTGGATACGACGAGACATCGGATAGTCGTTCAGCAAGCGGAGAGCGGGGCGAAACCCTTATGGCTGAGCGGAGAGGAGGCCATGCATCCGATTTTTTCCGAAGCGGTTCGTCAGTTCATCCTGAAGCCCGTCTTCTCTCCTTCCTGCGCACTCGATCCCGATGTCCAAGACGCGCTATTAAAAACGGTCCAGGGAGAGCTGTACACGGTTAGTCATGAGGAGAAGTGGGTGCCCATCATGGTCGAGCGGAAAAACCATGTGGATATCCATTTCTATACCTACGGCGGCGACCTTCTGAACTACCTGTTGACGCTTCTTGTGAAGCAGTACGCGCCTGAATCGAGGAACTTGCGATCGACGTGGCGTGTGGTTCGGTGGAAAGCCTACGCGCCCTTCAGTCCCGAAGATTTCAAGGACTGGATCACGTCATTATCTTATCAGGAGTTCTATGAACAGATGGAACCGGATTTCTCAGAGAATGAGACCAAGATCTACGAGAAGGTTTTTCCGGATTGCCTTCGAGAGTATATTCCAACGAATCTGACGGTGAGCGCCCTTATCCGGCAATTTTGGGGCTTATTGCAGGGGAGTATCGGCTTCGGAACGAGTAAGGGGGACGCTCAGGAAGAGTCGGAGGGTCCCACGTCCTAAGGAGGTGAGAATGAGTCGGTTTTTCTTCGCGGTAAAGGTAGAGGAAAGCAAGGCATGGTTTGATGATCACGAGTACCGGCACTTTCAAGTGATGCGGGTTGAAGAAGGTGAGACGATCGTTTTTACGGACGGGCGCGGCGCCCTGTTTAGCGGCGTCATCAGTTTTGCGCGCGATCGGACGACCGCTCGGATCACGAATAAGATCAGTCAAACCCATATCCCCCCTTCTCAAAGACTGGCCGTTGGTATTGCCCATGCGCAGTGGGATCGAGAAGAGGTCTTGATCGAAAAGGGGACGGAACTGGGCGTCACGGATTTTTATCTCTTCCCCGGGCGCTATTCCAAGTATCGGGATATCAACTTAGATAAAGTCAAGTATACCTTGCGAAAGGCTATCAAGCAATCCGAAAACCCGCATTTGCCCCTTTGCGAAAAATTCGAGCGGCTGGAAGACCTGTTGTCGCGC
>CAZMHO010000009.1:0-21025 GCA_964566085.1 uncultured Thermotogaceae bacterium
ATTTGGATATTTTAACCGATCGATTAACGCAAAAAGGGATGGATGTTCCCTTCATTGCTTCGACCGAAAGTTCCGAATTTGTTGCCCAACGCGCCTTTCCCGTATCGCTCGATTATTTGCTTGTCTTGGGAGGTGACGGAAGCGTTCTGCGCGCCATGCAAGCAACACTCCAAAAACAGATACCGGTGATCGGGGTCAATTTCGGGCGGTTCGGTTTCTTAACGCGCTTCGAGATCGAAGAGATCGTCGATCCCCGGTTTGATTTTTCCGAGATTCGTATTGTGAGCCGTTTGGTCTTAAGCGTTCGGATCGTAAAAGGAGAAGAGGCTTTCACAGAGTTCGCCTTAAATGACGTGGCAGTTCACCGTCCGTTAGAGTGCAACATCGAACACTATCAGATTCAGATCGACGGAGAGTCTTTGCCCTTAATCGCCGGCGACGGGGTAATCGTGTCAACCCCGACGGGATCGACGGCCTATTCGCTGTCCGCGGGAGGCGCTATCGTGTACCCTCAAGCCTCCGTTATCCAAGTAACGTTGCTGGCTCCGCACACGATGGCGAATTCACCGATTATTGTGGACGATCATTCGGTGCTTCACATTCAGAAGAGTCCTCCAAATCCCCTGTATTACTCCCTGGACGGGTTTACTGTCAAAACCGGAGACAGTCTGGAAATCTGCCGCGCCCCTTATGACTTTTTATTGGCCTCGCCGAAAGGGGAATCGCTTTCGGCGATCATCTCCGAAAAGCTTCTATGGGGAAAGCGGGGTTAGCGATGCTGCGGGAGATGCGCGTCCAGAATACGCTGTTGTTCAAAGAGGCGGATATTGCTTTTGATGCGGGATTTTGCGTCATCACCGGGGAAACCGGCGCGGGAAAATCGATGTTCGTTTCTCTGTTGCGCGCTTTGTCGGGAGAACTGAAAGCGAAGGATCTCTTAGGCCCATTCGGCGACAGGTTTTCGATCGAGACGCTGTGGGATCGATCGGAGAACGTATCGCGACTGTTGTCCGAAAACGACTTGCCGAAAGAAGACACCATCGTCTTGAAGGTAACGGGAACGGAAGAGCGTCTGTCCTATCGTGTCGGCGGGTCGATGGTTTCTGCCGGCGTTATCAGGGAGATAGCGGATGCTTTGATCTCTATCCACTCCCAAAACGCCTTTCAAAATCTGAGAAACCCGCTCTTTCAAACCGCTATCGTTGATGGTTACCGTTCGCAAGCTTTGCAGGGTATCGCGCGTCGATACCGAGAAGCCTTCCGCGAATATCAGGAGTTGAAAACCCTTTCTGGCTCGTTACCTTCCAACACGCGAGAAATGGTTAGAACGTTGGATTTTTTATCTTTTCAGATTGAAGAGATAGAAAACGCGCACTTGGTTATCGGCGAAGACGAGAAAGTCTACGCGGAGTTGCAGGTCCTGTCACATTTCGAGTTTTTAAAAAGCGCGCTAATGGCGGTATTGGGTGAGATAGAAGGGAAGAACGAAACCGATTCGATGACCGATCGGTTGGGCTTTGTCGCTTCCAAACTGAAAAAAGTCAACGGCATCGAGAAAGCGGTAGAGGATTGGGAGAAGATGACGGTCGAAGTATCGGAAACCCTTCATCAACTGTACTTGGAAATATCTTCGTATCTGGAGCAAATGGACTACGATGAAGCGCGTTTGCGAGAGGTCAGCGCGCGGTATGATCTGATCGAAACCATCAAGAGAAAATATGGGAACGACATTCCGGAAGTCATGATGCGGCTTCGCGCTTTTCATGAGGAAAAAGAAGGGCTTTATCAAAAAATGAATTTGGCGGAACACTTGGACGAAAAGATAAAAGCAACTCAAAAAACTCTTTCCGAAATCGACGCCGAATGGCGGGCCCTTCGGGAAGTATGCGCTACTGAAATAGAAGAGCAAGTGGCCCGGGAGCTGGTCGACCTGAAGATGGAAAAAATCCGAATAGCCCACGAAATCTCACGGGAAGAGGATTTTACGGCGCATGGCGGTCATTTTCTCGAGTGGACCGCCTCGATCAATCCCGGAATGCCCTTCTTGCCAATCGCAAAAATCGCCTCGGGTGGAGAACTTTCCCGTATCTTCCTTGCTTTGGAATTGGCGTTGAAGGAATCTTTGGCTGTCAGAACGCTGGTCTTCGACGAAGTTGACTCTGGCGTCGGCCCAAGGATGGGGCACGTCGTGGGTGATAAGATCAAACATCTCTCTCAGCACGGATTCCAAGTTTTTGTCGTGACCCATCTTCCCCAAGTAGCTGCGAGAGCAGATCAGCACTTCGTGGTCAAAAAGAAGTCGGACGAAGAACAGTCCGTTTCTACAATCATCGACTTGCAGGGCGCAGAAAGAGAACGGGAAATCAGAGATATGGCCGGAGAACAAGAAACGTATGACGCGTGAGGTCGGCTTTTGACTCGGGCTCGTGAACCCTTATCCTGAATCCTAACGAGAGAGATCGAGAATCTTTCGATCTACTGGACTTTCTTGGGGTTTCCTCGGTTCTTTTTTCATCACTTCTCCCCAGACATCCTTGAGTTCTTTAACAAAATGGTAAACTTCGTCAAGTATCTTCGGGTCCTTTTTACTATTCGCTTCCAACAAGCGTTTGTACAGATAATTATACAGATCCCGTAAGTTCGTCGCGATCTCCTGCCCTCTTTCGAGGTCTAACGAGATGTTGAGCTCCACGATGATGTCTTCCGCGCGCACGATCTTCGTATTCGCGGTAATATAGTCTTTTTCGGCAATCGCGTTCTTGGCTTGTTCGATAAAGCTCAATGCCCCGCTGTAAAGCATCTCCACAAGCTTCGCGGGGGAGGCCGTATAGATCGACTGCTCGTAATAATTCTGATTGTGTTGGTTTTGGGTCAACAAAGGAGCCGCCTCCCGTTTCGGGCTGACAGCTTCCGGAATCTCCGCCACCGCGTTTTCTGGCGTTAGGGGTTCTTCAACCGCGCTAATCCTCCTTGGATACCCAGGCTTTAGGTTGCTGTAGATTTGTTTGCTCTGCAAAAGAGAACACCTCCGTGACGCTTACATGCTGTTCGAACGCAGCAACGCGATCGCTTCGTCGAAAAACCTCGAAAAGGTCTGTAATTGATCGGGCAATTCGTGGGAGAGGATAGTGGATAGACGCACCCAGTCTTTTTTGCCCATCGATTCATTGATTTCGTTCAACAGATTCGAAAAGGCCGGTTCCAACCCTTTCAAAGAAGAAAAATCCTCTTCTCGGCTACCGGAGATGGAGAAGATGTTTCCTTTCATCGTAAGGACCGATTTTAACCCTTCTCCCAAATCGTTAATCCCCCGCAAAGCCTCTAAGTCTCCGTTCAGTATTCTTTCCGCGAACACGGGCAGAAGCGTTGTTAACTGGCTCAAGTAGTTTTTGATATTACCGATCAGTTCGACGGAAAAGGGCCGAAACTCTTTATAAGTCAACTCGATCTTTTCTTCTCCCTCAAATACGGACAACTCCAATTCCTTCAACGCCGAAAGCGGTATGTCCTGTCCGTTGATCTTAATCTCCGCCAATACTTTCCCTTTGATTTGGTGTTTCGCGATGAAATCCGCGAAATTGAGGTATATTCTCTCATCTTCTTCTTTGAAGAGTCCGTTGACATTCACCTGGATCATCGAAATCACACTCCCTCATCTGTTCTCTTTATCGGAAAAATAGGCTTCCACTTTAGCTTTCGCTCTCAGGGCAATGGCTAAAGTCTTCGAATCGGTTATCTGCCCCTGAATGCACCGTTCGAGAAAAACGTCCCAGGGAAGCCTTTCGACGTTCAGGAATTCGTCCAGGTCCGGATGATCCTCACCGGGTCTCAGTCCGAAGGCGACGAAGAGATAGATCTTTTCATCGCAAAAACCGGGCGTGGTGTATATAAACCCTAACGGAATCATCTCTCCGTCGTACAAACCGGTTTCTTCTTGCAACTCCCGTCTGGCGCAACCCATCGGATCTTCTCCGACTTCTATCTTTCCGGCAGGCACTTCAGTGAGCGCTTGACCGATCGGTTTTCGGTACTGCGCGACCAAATGAACGTACTGATCGGCATCGAAGGGCAAAACGGCGACCGCCCCGTTGTGCTCGATGACCTCTCTCTGGGTTCTATCTCCGTTCTCCAGCTCTACCTGATCGAGGCGCAGCCTCACGATCTTCCCTCGGTACAGATATTCGCGAGAGAGTTCTTTTTCATACAATCGGTTCATATTTCTCCTTTCCTGGCAATGAGTTAGCCTTTCAGACCGGTTCGGGCAATTCCCTGGATGAAGTATTTTTGGACGAACAGGAACAGAATGATAATCGGGATCATCGAGAAGGTGGAAGCCGCCATCAGCTTATTGTACAATGTCCCCACTTCGGTGCTGAAGGTGGATAATCCGACCGGCAGTGTCCGGACCTGTGGGCTCTTGGTGACAATTAAGACCCACAGGAATGAATTCCAGCTACCAACGAATTTGAGCAGCGATCCGGTAATGATCACCGGCTTCGAGAGTGGGACCATCACCTTCCAAAGGAACCCCCATTTCGAGATGCCGTCTATCCTGCCGGCGTCGTATAACTCATCCGGAATGGTCATGAAATGCTGACGTATCAGAAAGATAACGAAGACGCTAACGACCCAGGGGACGATTAAGGCGAGATACGTGTCCATCCATCCGAATTTGGAAAGCGTGATGTAGTTTGGTACCAATAAGACTTCTCCCGGTACCATCATGGTAGCCAAGAACAGCGTAAAGAGGAAGTTTTTTCCGAAAAAGTTGAGTTTTGAAAAGGCAAAGGCGGCCATACATGCGAACAGGATGTCCAGAAGGGTCGTGACGACTGCCACAAAAACGGTATTGAAATAGTAGTTGCCGAAGTACTTCCCCATGACCCAGGCATCCACATAGTTTTGGAAGAGGTTTTGCAAGACCTCCAAAAACGTGAAGCGCACCTGGAGCTGATTGGTTTCATCCCAAAACCAGTAGGGTTCGATTCCGTCCAGTACGATCTCGATCGATTTGTAGGAGCGGAAACGAACGTCTTTCACCTCTTTTGGTGCTTCCAGAATGTCCATCCGAAACCCCAAACGCGAGTAAACCTCGCTATAATACTCAACGACCTCGTTTTCGGCAAAACGTTCATGGAGCAGGCCGTACACGGCGGCATCGCTTTGCCCCCGGAAATGCGATTTTAAGCGGTTCAACTGATCAGTGAGCGCTCTGCGTTGAGAAGCCGGAACCTGAGAGGCATTTAAGACGCCGAGCGGATCTTCTCCGTCCAGAAACGCTTTCATGATGGGGGCTTTCAACTCGGGATGATCCAAAAAGGCCGAGTTCAAAGTACCCACGAAATCCTTCAAGGTCAGCAAGACCGATTGGATTTTGGATGGCTCGATCCCTCTGTCGCGAAGGTGAGTGGCGAAAAGACCGTCCAGTTCTTTCAGCAGGACATTTACGGAAGAGCCGACGGGATGATGCTCTAAAACATCCTGCACCAGGCGCTTGTGCTCCTCCGTTAGGGAGCTGTTTCCGACCTGTTCGACGATGTCCTGTTTGATATCCTCTTCTTTCCTGAACCGGAACCGAAGCGTTCCGGTACTGAGCCGTTCACTTTGTAACCGGTCATAGAACTGGTAGGTGACGATTCCTAATTGCAGAAGGTTATGAAAACTCTTCAACGGTTCCCGAATATTGCGTTCGACGAGCCGAATCACGGCCCAATCTTGATCGGCGAGACGGGCCTCGACTTCTTCGATATCCACGTTCAACGCCGTCGCAACCGCCTCATAGGTTAAGCAGCTGGAAAAGGTTTGGGCATACTTGGCCGCGATCTCCTCCAATTCCGCTTCGGATAAAAGCGGTTGACCTCTTCTGAAAAATTGGTTGGCGATGCCATAGATCCCTTTTTGCGTCTCGAAAGAACGAACCACACGCTCAAGCCAAGTTTTATAAGCGGCTTTCAAACGCGCGGTTTCCGGGTTATCGCTTTCGGAAACGAGAAGGGCTCGGTGTTCTATGAGTTTGACCCCGTTATTGGTTAGGTAAGCGTTTACTTTATTCAATACCGTGTCCGCGGCATTCACCGCGGCAATGCGGTTTAAAAACGCGTCACTTGAGAAAAACAGCTCGTTCATCAAAGAAGGCAGATAGACAATGGGATCCTCCACCACCTCCAAGGTGTCCATAAAGCTTTGGACCTCATCCGGCAACGGCTGGAACAGTTTCAACCCAATTAGGTACGAAGAGAATTCCGCCTTCGGGATCGTTCGCGTGTAGGTTGGTTTCTCGCCTGAAGATGCGTTTAAGTTCAGCTCAAAGACGCCGCGATAGGGCGTGTCGTCGTTGAGGGAGTAAACGAGCGTTTTCTCTCCCTTCTTCTTACTCCCGATAATACTGGCCAAGTTGAAGAACTCTTCGATCGTGAGCGAAGAAAAGTCAAGCGCGACGTCCGCCGAGCGAACTAAATTAAGCTTGACGTTTCTCTGACTGGAGAAGCTATTGCTGGTCCATCTGGGGGGCCAGCTTTCCACTTCGGTGTCCAGTTTGAAGGCGGTCATGATCATCCAGGCGAAGGGCATCAACATCACGAAGGCGCCGATAATCATTAACGTATAAAAAATCGCTTTTTTCCAAGGAGAGAACATCTGCATCACCCGACCCGTCAACCGACGTATTGCACGCGTTGTTTTCCGACGCGGAACTGGAAGAAGGTTAACACCAAAATAACCATAAACAGCACATAAGCGGCGGCGCTGGCCTCTCCCATCTGCTGATCCGCGTAAAACTTGTCGAAGATATAATACACCATCGTCATCCCGCTGTTGTTGTAAGGTCCCGGGAGGGCTTGGTATAACACGTATACTTGTGTGAAGACCTTGAAGTTTCCGATGACCGATACGATGAGGATGAAGAAGGTGGTGGGGGAGAGCAGCGGCCAGGTGATATGGAAAAAGTTTTGTAGCTTGGACGCGCCGTCTACTTCCGCCGCTTCATAATAAGATTTGTCGATGGATTGAAGTCCTGCCAAGAAGATGATCGCGTTGTACCCGACGCTCTTCCAAATCGATACGATCGCGATAGTCGGGATCGTCCAGTCCTCGTGCGTCAGCCACTTCACTTTGCCGATATCGACTAAGGACAGAAAATAGTTGAACAAACCGTATTCGTCGTTGAACATCCATCTCCAAACCAGCGAGATCGCTACGACGGATGTAACATACGGGATAAAATACGAGGTACGGAAAAAGGCTTTCATCTTCAAAGGCAGGTTCAGCAACAACGCCAAGAACAAGCTGATCACGATCTCCGCGGGTGTCGTAAGGATAACGTAGTAAACCGTATTGAAAATGGACTTCACAAATACGGATGATTCTTTTGTTAGAAACAAAAAGTCGAAGAGTTCGTATCGGACCATCGCGATCTGTTTGAGCGAGAAGTAGAAGATAACGACCAATAGAGCGAAGCTCCATAGACCCACCGGCTTTTTAAATGCGTACGGTTTTCTTTTTTCGTGGAAAAGCAGACCAACCAGCGCGGCGACCAAAACGAACAACAGCCACATCAAGCCATAGCGCGCGAATACCAGCCCCAAAACTGTCAAAGCGGCATAGATCACGGTCATCCACAGTAAACGATTGCTCCCGGACCGATGTTGTTCAAAGGCTTTGGAATAGTTAGCCCACAGGAATATCAAGCGGGCTAACAGGGTGGCCGCAAGAATATAGAAAACGGAGTACACCGACGCTTGCCCGAAGGAATAAGGTAAAGCCATCTCCAATTTGAAAAGTTTCGTATAATTGGCAAACCCGTGGAAAAACGGAGAGGTTTGGTTGGTGAAATCCCATTTGAAGAAACTGAGTATCAACGAGTATCCGATCGGCCAAAACACGAACACTCCAAGAATGATGAACGCAGGCAATAAAAACAGGTAAGCGTGAAACGTTTCGCGCCAATACCGTTTCTTGGCCATCCCAACATAAACGATGCGGTTTTTCACGTGAATCTTAGACCTCCCCTGCCAACAGGTGTGGATTCGGATATTCTTTGGTCGCTAAGAGGAAAGCGGGAACTTTCGCTATTTTATGCCTTTCTTAAGCACGCCAAGTATGTTTTCTAACACCAGGCGGATTAACCGGGGTTTCGCAGGCAAGTTGAAGAGAACACTATTTTTATAGATACCTGCGACCGCGCGATTGACAACGGAATATTCGTCATTCTCGAGCAGTAAGTACATGATAGTGCGTTCGAGACCGGGCAAGGTTTTATCGATGATAGAAGCCGTCGCTTCGGGGACAATATCGTCCACTTCGATCCCGACGGCCCCGAATATTATTACGAGAGAGAAACCTTGCATGCAGAGATCAAAAAGGGTTTCTTTGACGGATTCGATCTCCCTTTCGACACCGACGACCCTCCCGATTGTGAACTGATTCGACTTCACCAAAATGAGTAGTTCTTCGACGAACTCCAAAGGGAGTTCTTTCGCGAACACAAAAGCTACCTTTCCTTTCGAATGAATGAGATTCATAAACGTTCAGCCTTTCCTTCCTCGACATATCTCGCGATAGCCCGATCCACTTTGTCGACGATATCCCGCAACGATTCGATCAATTTATTGATGTTTTGGTGGAACAGGCTCTCGAATAACGATTGATACTCGCTGGTATCGTCCGTTAACGCCAAAATCGTCATATAAATGAAGTTTGGCTCATCGTAAAAAGTCGAAATCTGCTGATACTTTTTCAAACCTGCGTTCAATACTTTGCTGAACTGGCCGCAAACGGGCAATAGCTCATTATGAAAGAACTCCACGGCATTTTGATTGATAAGGCGGGTACACGCCAACAGGTCGCTAACCGCGCTTTTTTCTTTCCCTTCCAAGATAAACGCCTTTTCTATCTTCGACACCGCGTAATACGGAATCTGATAGCGTTTGCTCAAATACAGGCAAAACCTCAAGAATACGATGTTAAAGAGAAATTTTAAGAGGCTTTTGCTCTCCTCTGTCTCCAAAAGGGTAATTGAGTCACTTTTCCCGTCTGTTTCTGCGATATGGATGTAGAAGGAAGAATTGGTTCCGAGCCACAGCTCCAACCCCTCCACTCCGACGGTAGGCATGATGTAGTGGGTCGTTTGGTCTTTGTATTCGCTGCTTTCTCGCGCGATCAGGTTCATGAGAGACATACCGTATGCGATTCGTTTCGTCTCTTCTACCTCGAAGATGGTATTCAACCCTTTGACTCTTTCGACGAGCTCGTTAAAAAGAGACTCCTTGCTGGCGGCAAATCCGAGAACGTACGTATTCAACCCTGCGAAAAAGTGAAGATCATCGATGATCTCATCTAAAGTGAACGCTTCGTATCGGTAGGCGCAAAGATCCTCCCAGATACAGTCAGAGAAGAGGCGCTTCAAATAAGACGCGATCGGGTGTTTTGTTTCCGTCGCATTGAAGGAGAAGGTCGTGCTCTTAAGGTCCAAGTAGGCAAAAGCGACAAAACCGTCATCCGAAGAGCGGACATAGAAATGGATCGAAGGCGTTCCGAATATGAAGGAGGACGTTGGATCAAAAAAAGAGTCGATAATGGATAGCAAAACGCCGGAGCTTTCGTCCTTAAACAGCTCTATAAACCCCTTTTCGGCGATAATGCTCTCGAGCGAGACTCCTCTTACGAACATGCGATCCACTCACTTCTCCAATAATACGACGGCGACCGCGTAACTGCCGTCATGGGAAATAGACACCGAAAATTCCCCGTACGCGCTCATATAAGCGCGCTTTACAGAGTCGGACACCTTCAAAAACGGTTTTCCGCTCTCGTCTGCCAACACTTCCACCTGATCGAGATAGGCGTTGAAGATGCCGATTCCTAAGGCCTTGAAGAACGCTTCTTTCGCGGCAAATCGCCCGGCGAAATACTCCATCTTCCGCCTTGGGTTCCTCAAAGCCTCCATCTCCGCGATCTCGCCTTTCGAAAAAACGCGCACTCGAATCCGGTCGATTATCTGAGGGGTCAAGCGTTCCATATCCACGATATCTATCCCGATCTTCGACATCGGTTAACCCTTTCGGCCCTCATCTGGCCTTTTCCGCCCATTCGCAATCCTCGAAAACCGGGCAAGCGGAACAAAGGGGCCTGATTGGTTTGCAAACGGCCTTTCCCATTTCAACCATCGACCCGTTCAACGGTCCCCAAAGAGAAGACGGCAGTAGGTGTGTCAGAGCGTCCTCCGTCTTTTCCGGAGTCTTCGTTTGAACGAAACCGATGCGGTTGGAAATTCGATGAACGTGGGTATCCACCGCTAAGGCCGGTATCCCGAAGGAGACCGATAGCACGATATTCGCCGTTTTTCTTCCCACTCCCGGAAACTCCAATAGCGCTTCTAAACGGTTAGGAACCGCGCCGCCGGCGCGCTCGACCCGTTTGGCGATCTCCACGATCCATTTAGATTTCAGACGAAACATCCCCGATTCCTGAAGAATGGGGTGCAGCGCTTCCGGATCTAAAACCGACAGATGCATATAGGTCGGGTATCGTCTGAACAATTTATCGGATATTCGTTCAGTCACATCGTCCCGGTTTCTCTGGCTGATAATGGTCGATATTAGAACCCGAAAGGCTTCTGTCTCTTTGTGTATTCTGGGGAAAAAAGCGACGATGTGTTCACTAGCAGACACGACCTTCTCGGGTTTCATCATACATGCTATTCTTTGAGGGCTTCCGCGCTATTGACAATCTCGATGATCTCTTGCGTGATGAACCCTTGGCGCGCTTTATTAAAGGCCAACGTGAACCGCTTGATCAAATTGTCGGCGTTTTCTGTGGCGCTGCGCATGGCGTTTTGCCGGGAGTAGAGCTCGCTGACCTGCGCTTCCAACAGGATGTGCAACAGTACCGAAGAAAGGTACAGGGGAATCAACGAGTTGAGGAGGACATTGAGTTCCGGCTCATATTCGTACTCCCGATTCACATGCCGCTTTTCCACCGGTTTGGGTTTTATGGGCAAAAGATCGATAACGGTAGGCTTCTGTAGCAATGAGCTCTTGAAGCGGCTTGAGATGACCTTTACCGTATTGACTTCTCCCGACTCAAGGAGGGAGAGAATCCGTCCCGACAGCATATCCGCTATCGAAAAATCCGGAGTGCCGAAAAATCGATCCACCGAGCCGTATACCTTCTTGTTGCGGTATCGGAGATAGCTGATACCTTTGGTGCCAATGACAAAGTAGCCTCTAAATGCGGCTTTCGCGGCCTCTTCCCTCTCTTCGGCCAACCGAAGAATATCTAAATTGTAAGAGCCGCATAACCCCATGTCGGAGGTGATGACCAGGAATAGGACCTTCTCTTCCCCGGTTTTCTTTTTTTCCACCAAAGGATGTTCCAAATCCGGGTCCGCGGTGACGCACTCGTCGATCATCCCGCGAAGAGAAGTCAAATAGGGAGTGAACCCTTTCCAAATTCGGAACACTTTATTGACTTTTGCTGCCGCTACCATCTCCATCGCGTGGGTGATATGCTGTGTCGATTCCGTTGAGTCTATTCTTCTACGAATTGTGTGGAGCGCGCCTCTGCCCAAAGCCGTATCCTCCTTATCCTGCGAATACCTTCTTGAACGCTTTGATAGCCTCTTCGATCGAATGAGAAAGCTCTTTCGAGAAATCCTTCTCTTCTGTTAGCTGCTTGAGTATTTCCGGATGATGCTCTTTGACATATCGGATGAGTTGTTCCTCAAACGTCTTGATGCGGTCGGTCGGAATTGTGTCCAAGAATCCGCGCACACCCGAGAAGATGCAGATGACCTGCTCTTCGACGGGAATTGGGGAGTATTGATTTTGCTTGAGCAATTCCATCAGTTTTTCGCCTCGCGTCAATTGGGAACGGGTTGCTTCATCCAATTCGCTCGCGAACTGTGAGAAAGACTCCAGTTCTCTGTATTGAGCCAAATCCAGGCGAAGGGTACCGGCGATCTTTTTCATGGCTTTGATTTGGGCGGAACCGCCTACGCGCGACACCGACAGCCCGATGTTGATCGCGGGCCTGAACCCGGCATAGAACAACCCGGACTCCAAGTATATCTGACCGTCCGTGATCGAGATCACGTTGGTGGGTATATACGCTGAAAGGTCATTCGCTTGGGTCTCTACGATCGGCAAAGCAGTCAAAGATCCCCCTCCCAAAGCGGCATTAAGCCTGGCGGCTCTTTCCAGCAATCGGGAATGGAGATAGAAGACATCGCCGGGATAGGCTTCCCGTCCTGGCGGCCTTCTCAACAACAGCGATAGCTCCCGATAAGAGACGGCGTGCTTGGTGAGGTCATCATAGATAACCAACGCGTCATCTCCTTTGTACATAAAGTATTCGCCGATCGCGCATCCCGTGTAGGGCGCGATGTACAGCATCGACGCCGGATCGCTTGCTGAAGCGAATACGACGGTCGTATAGTCCATCGCTCCGAATTGTTCCAACTGATCGACGATACGGGCTACCGACGCTGCCTTTTGTCCGATGGCCACATAGATGCACTGGACGTTCTTTCCTTTTTGATTGATAATTGTATCTAAAGCGATCGCCGTTTTTCCGGTTTGCCTGTCGCCGATGATGAGTTCCCGTTGTCCTCTGCCGATCGGTATCATCGAATCGATAGACTTTATGCCTGTTTGAAGAGGTGTATTGACCGGCTGCCGGTAAATGACTCCCGGCGCTTTGAATTCGATTTCGCGATACTCTTTCGCCGCGATCGGGCCTTTCCCGTCAAGCGGTTCACCGAGCGGGTTCACAACGCGTCCCAACATCGCTTCTCCAACCGGTACCGAAACAATCTTGCCCGTCCGTTTCACAAGCTGCCCTTCTTTGAGGTTGTAGAATTCGCCCAAGACGACGACACCGACCGAATCTTCGTCTAGATTGAGGGCAATACCTCTCGAGCCGTTCTCGAACAAGACCAGCTCGCTGGACTTGACCTTTTTCAAGCCGTATACCGTCGCGATACCGTCCCCGACTTGAACGATCCGGCCCGTTTCTTCCAACTCCGCTGTTTTTTCGAAACCGGAAATTTTATCTCTTAATATTTGAGTGATTTCGTCGGGCTTGATCTTCACTCATGTCACCTCTCTTCGGCATTTAAATGCCGCTCTGCTTTCAACAACTGGGCTTGCAACGAAAGATCCAAAATATGATCATCCACGCTAACTTTTAAACCGCCTAACAGGCCGGGTTGAAGATCAAACGCAAAACTGATCGGCGGTTCGTATCCTTTTTGCTCGAAATACTCGGCCAGCTCTTGGGATACGAAAGCCTTTTGCTCTTCCGATACGGGAAAAGGCGTATAGATGGTTCCTTCGGTGCCCTTTCTTTTCTCCGCCAATAAGCGTTCAAATACCGGCGCCAGATTCAACAGTATCTTTTCTCGGCGCTTCTCCAAAACCTCTGAGAGAAACCGTTCGAGTATCTCGCTGTAACTTCTCTTCAACCGCAGCAAGGCCGTCAGCGCCGCGATTTTTTCCGCTTTGGGAACCGAAGGATTGAATATGGCGGATCGATATCGTTCTATGGCTAAGGTTTCTTGCAAAAGTTGCAACGCCTTCAACGTCAGAGCAGTATCTCCGGTCAAAAGAGCTTTTGCGTAAACCCGGTAAACCTTTGGGGAGGGGTTTCTCACCGGCCACCTCCATCCGTTATCTTAGACAGAACGCTTTTCAGATAGTCGCTTTGGACCTTCTCGTCCACTTGACGCTCCAGCAGTTTGGAGGCTAAATATACGGCTAAACTGACGGATTTTTCGGAAATTTCCTTGATTGCATCCTTTTTTTGGGCTTCAATTTCCTCTTGTGCTTTTTTCAACAAGCTTTCGGCCTTCCGCTTCGCTTCATCCCGCTCTCGGAGCGCATAGCCTTCGGCGGTTTTTTTGGCGTTGGCGATGATCCCTTCCGCTTGAGCGATCGCATTGTCTAACAGTCGTTTCGACTCCTTTTGAGAGGCCTCCGCCTCTAATTTCGCCTTTTCCGCTACACTGAAGTCTTCTAAAATTCGCTTGCGCCTTTCATCAGATATCTTGAAGAAAGGCTTGTACAGAAATTTATACAAGAAGAACGCCAACAAAGCGAATTCAAGCAGCATCAAAACAGAAGTCAGATTAAACTCGAGATGAACCATCTTAACCCCCTTTCTCTCCGGCAGGGTTTGTAAACTCTTTTATGAAAGTGGCCGCGCCGACAGTTTTCGAGAACATAGGTCGGTCACTTGGGTTATTAAGCAAAAAGGATCATAAAAGAAATCAATAAACCGTATAACCCGGTTGTCTCCGCTATCGCGTCCGCGATGATCATGCGTATCTGCAAGTTGCCCGCCATCTCCGGCTGTCTGGCCATGGCATCCATAGCGTGCGCTCCGATGTTACCTTCCCCTATTGCGGGTCCAATAGCGGCAAAACCCATACAAATCCCAGCGCCCACGTATTTCGCTGCTTGAACGATCGCTTCACTGATTTCCATTCTTGCACTCTCCCTTCTCAATTTTCTGTTGCTCCAGGTAAGAAATCTTCTGTCGTCCCAAAAAAACGCTACTTTTATAAGATGTTAGAAAACGCTTGTTCTCTGCTTTATCCGGCGGCTTCCGTGAACCCGGTCCGGTCTTCTAATTGATTTGCGTTCCGATGTAAACGATAGTTAAAACCGAAAAGATCAGCGCTTGTATCAACCCAAAGAACATCCCAAAAAATCCCCACAAGAACATCGGCATAAAGAGAAATTTCAGGATATAGCTGAGGATAAACACCAGAATACCGCCACCAAAAATGTTGCCGAATAGACGGCAAGAGTGGGAGATTGGCTTCGCGAGCTCGCCGATGACATTCATCGGAAACATGATGAACGTCGGTTCGAAAAAGGTTTTCGCCCAGGCTTTGAATCCTTTCACCTTGATGCCAAAGAGGTGCGAAACGATCAGTACGATCAGGGCGTAGGTTCCGTTTGTGTTCAGGTCGGAAGTGGGCACATACCATGTGTCCGTAAAAAGCGTCAGGTAAGTCTCCCCGTTTCTAATCGAAGCGCTTATGCCGGGCATCCCGCTCAGCAGGTTCGAAGACGCAATGAACAGAAAGAGCGTCATCGCGATAATGAAGACCGGCTTCACAAACCGTTTATCGCTGATTCCTTCTTCGGTAAGGTCATAGACGTATTGAAGCAGGTACTCCACCAACGATTGCTTTCGGTTGGGAACTAGCGAATAAGTCTTTCGGACGCCTCGGGCGACACCGATCAAAAACAAGACGATAAACAAACCAACGCCGACCGTGAGAAAATTGACGCGGGTAAAAAAAGACCCTGCGCTGCCCGGAAAGGTATATACCCATCGAGAACCGATTCCCGCATCCTTTAGGTCTTTCATACCGCCCATTTCCGGCAGAGCAAAAATCCAAACCGCGATGATGGCGATCACCATCGTTATGACGAAGGTTTTCTCTTTTTTACTGAGGGTCAATTTTCTTACCTCCATTTCTCAGAGCGAAGCTCAGCAGTATCATCACCCATTTTACCGAAAACGTTCCGAAAAAACACCCCAATAAGGCTTGGATGGAGAAAAAGGCCGTAATACCCATCGCGAGCGCGTCTATGGAATACCGTAAAAAGTACCCCGATGCGCTCGAATCCCTCTTCTTTTTCTCCATTCGGCGCAGTTGCTCAAGAAACACCCATATCTTCATTAAAGCGGCCGCGCTGCCCGCCAAAACCCCGAAAGCGAAGGGGTGGGCGATAAAGAAAAAACCGATGAAAAAGAGTCCGGAATTCAGATATATAATACCATAGACCGATGTTTTTAACAAAACCTTGGTCGTCATCGGCTCCTGTTTGAGCCAGGGGAAAAAGAAGGTTAAAACCGATCGGTTCAAAGTGATTCCTTGTTTTCCTTCCGATCGTCTTCTTCTTTTCGATCGATCGGTTCGATCTTTTTTGCCTCTTTCATCAGTTCCCGAATCCCTTGGTAAAACCCCGACGCGATGCCAAGGGCGAGGAAGACGACAAACAAGACGCGGTTTTTGAAGGTATGCTTATCCAAAAAGTAACCGATCATGCCGCCGACCAGCACGTTCGCAATAATCGTTATCGCAAACATATACAGGACGTTTACTTGGCGCAGTTCTTTGATCAAGTTCGGTTTTTTTAGGGATTCCTTGTTCATTCCCTGAGAACCATATCCACTTCGAAGGTCTTCTCTTCATACTTTGTGATGATTTTCAAGATGACTCCGTCCACGTTCACGTGGATTTCTTTTCCTAAAATGACCGACGGGGGCGTGATGTCGATGGGTTTTCCGATCTGTTCCATATTGGTCGCGATGTTTCCGGAAATCATATTCGCGAGCTCTCCTATCGCGCTCATCGCTAACTCGTCAAGTTGGTTGTACGGCATCCCCATCATTTTCCCGACGATATTGAGCGCCACTCGCGTATCGAAGGCGTAGACGAGATTGCCGGATAAACTGCCGTTAAAACCGACGAGCGTGATCAGGTCGTATCCTTTCGCCAATTCTTTCGCGATCTGCGGCTTTTCGAATTCGATCTTCATATTGACGGCTTCCGTGAAGACCCTGACCGTGCTCTTTAGGATACTGTTGATGATACGAACATCCATATTCATCCCTCCGTTGTTTTCTCTCGGTATTGTATCGCCTCAGCAAGATGGACGGCTTGGATAGAATCGCTATCTTCCAAATCGGAGATCGTTCTCGCTACTTTCAATACTTTGTTGATCCCTCTCCCGGTCAAGTGGTAGCGGTTTACCGCCTGCTCCAGCAAGCTCTCGGCGGTTTCATCCAAACGGCAGGATTCCTGAATCATCTTTGAGTTCAGTGAAGCGTTGGTGAACCCCTTTATCCCGGTCTTCCGGAATCGCCTGCTTTGAATCTCCCGCGCTTTAACCACACGTTCGCGTATTGCCGGGGACCCTTCGGAATCGGTCGTCGAAGTATACTCTTTGTAACTTAATCGCGGGACTTCGATGACAATTTCGATGCGATCTAGCAAGGGTCCTGAGATCTTTCGGTTGTAGTTGGCGATATCCCGCGGGCTGCACGTGCAAGGCCGCTCCGGGTCCCCAAAATTGCCGCAGGGGCACGGGTTTTGCGCGGCGACCAACGCCACGTTCGCCGGGTAGGTCAATGTGCCTTTCGCGCGAGCGACGCTGACGATACGATCTTCAAGGGGTTGTCTGAGGGCCTCCAAAACATCCCGGCTGAATTCCGGAATCTCATCTAAAAACAAGACGCCGTTATGCGCCAAGCTCACTTCCCCCGGCCGGGAATCCATGCCACCACCTACGATCGCCGCTCTGGAAGCCGAATGATGCGGCGAGCGAAAAGGCCTCTGCCGTTGCAATATCTTTGAATTTAGCAATCCGACGATACTATAAATCGAGGCGGTTTCCAGAAACTCCTCTTCGCGAAGAGGGGGGAGCAGTCCAGGCAATCGCTTGGCCAGCATGGTCTTGCCTGAGCCAGGGGGCCCTTTCATCAACACATTGTGCCCACCCGCCGCCGCGATCTCTAAGGCTCTCTTCGCCTGAAACTGTCCGTGTATGTCGGAAAAATCTTCCTCTACCGGCGCTTCCGGTTCCGGACCGTTTTCGGAAGATACTTGCGGAAGATCGTTTCCGTTTAGAAACGCGATAACCTCCCGCAGATGCGCGGCGAGCCGTATGTCGATTCCGGAGACGAGCTTCGCTTCCTCCGCGTTGTCTTGGGGAATGACAATCGTTTTAAGCTCTTTCGATTTTGACAGGGCGATCAGCAAGGGCAGCATCCCCTGGACTCTTCGGAGGGCGCCGTCGAGTCCCAATTCTCCGAAGAAGAACAAACCGGTCGGGATTTCCTTCCCCACACCAGTCCCGCAGGCAAGAATCGAAACCGCGATCGGCAGGTCCAACAACGTTCCTTCTTTTTTCAAGTTTCCGGGGGCTAAATTGACAACGATGCGTCCTTGCGGAATATCCAGCTTATTACTTGAAATGGCGCTTTTAACCCGTTTCTTGCTCTCTTTGATCGCGGTGTCGCCGAGCCCAACGATATCGATTTCGTGTATCACCGCTTGAGCGTCCACAAAGGATTCGACCAAAACATGTCTGGCCTGCAACCCGACAAGGACGGCGCTGTTCAGTTTTGAGAACGATGCCATCCGGTCACCATCTTCAAGAAATAGGTATGAATCCTTAAATCATCGGTTAGCTCCGGGTGAAAGGCGCTGACCAATATATTGTCTTGACGCGCCATCACCGCTTCCTGACGATAAGTCGCCATCAGGCGGACCTGCGGGCCGATATGCCGGATCAGAGGCGCGCGGATAAAAACAGCCGGGAAGGCCTCTTTGCCAACGTCTTCGATCCATACTGGGGTTTCGAAAGAATCGATCTGCCGACCGAAAGCGTTTCTTTCCACCCAGATGTCGATCAAACCCAAACAATGTTGCTCAGAGTAATTTGTGACCCCTTTTGACAGCAGGATCATACCGGCGCACGTTCCGTACACGGGCATTCCTTTGGTGCCGATGAGTTCAACCAACGGTTCGAACAAACCGGAGAGCAGCATCAACCGAATCATCGTTGTACTCTCCCCGCCAGGAAAGACCAACCCGTCAACGGACTGCAGGTCGACGGGTTTCTTTACGCGCAGCGTTCTTAATCCAAGCTTCCGAAAGGCGGCTTCATGTTCTTCGATGGCCCCCTGCATAGAGAGAATGCCAATGATCACCTTACCAACCTCTTTCTTGTAAATGAACCTCCAGTTCCGAAACATCCATTCCTTTCATCGCCGGGGGTAGATCTTCGCTGATCTTGGCCAACATGTCAGAATCATCCCAATGAAGCACCGCTTGCACGATCGCCGACGCCATCTTCGCCGGGTTTTCGGATTTGAAGATGCCGGATCCTACAAATACGCCATCCATTCCGAGGATCATCATCAAGGCGGCATCAGCTGGCGTCGCGACGCCACCCGCGGCGAAGTTGACAACGGGCAACCTTCCAAGTTCTTTCACGGTTCGGATCAGGTCGAGCGGCGCGCCGGTCTCTTTTGAAACGGCGACCAATTCTTCATCGGGCGTATTTTTTAGTTTTCGGACTTCTTCCCAAACCTGTCGCGCGTGCTTAACGGCCTCTACGACGTTGCCGGTGCCGGCTTCTCCTTTTGTGCGTATCATCGCGGCTCCCTCTGCGATCCTGCGAAGCGCTTCTCCAAGGTTTCGGCAACCACAGACAAAGGGGACCTTAAACTCTTGTTTGTTCACATGAAAGCGGTCGTCGGCGGGTGTCAGAACCTCCGATTCATCAATGAAATCGATGCCGACGGATTCCAGAATCCGCGCTTCGGCTATGTGGCCAATTCGGCACTTGGCCATCACCGGAATGCTGACCGAGTCCATTATTTCTTTGATAACCTTGACGCTCGCCATACGGGCCACCCCGCCGGCTTTCCGGATGTCCGCGGGGACCATATCGAGCGCCATCACCGCTACCGCGCCGGCATCCTGAGCGATTTTCGCTTGCTGCGCATCCGTGACGTCCATAATCACGCCATTTTTGAACATGTCTGCGAATCCGGTCTTAACGGTCCATGTAGACTTGCTTTCCATACAGCATTTCCTCCTCGTTTTTTACACTTCTTTCAATCGGTTATAGTCGCCCTGCCCTCTTCCGTATTTTGCGCAGGGAATTCCATCCACTTTTACGATATCGGCGGTGAAATCCACTTTTTCCCTCAACAGAGAAGCGCCCACGCCATACAGGTCCACCGGCACCTCGAGGCGCTCATAGAGTCTAATGCGGTCTGCGTTGAACCCTCCGCTCACCATAATCTTCAAGTCTCCGGCGCCGATCCGGTTGAATTCGTTTCTCGCCCTCCAGACCAACTCGGGGCAGACTCCCAAAGAACGCTCATCATGCGGGATAACCGACCAGTCGCGTAAAGAGCCGGAAGTGTCGAATCGAACGCCCCAAATCTTATGCTGCCCGGGTCCGATAATCGTTGACAAGTCTTTCGTTTTGGATGAGAAGGCTTTGCCGGTCGTTTTTTCATAGAACCGTTTCAAGACTTCTTTCGTCGTGCCGATACAGTCGTTATCCCAATCGACCAGAACGATGCGGTTGACTTCCGGTTCGATCCATCGGTCGAAAGCCTCCGCCGCTCGATAGGTATCTCCCATATAGCAGGCGATCAAGGCGTGCGGGATGGTCCCGAGGCCTTTGCTACCCCAATAGTCTGCGTTCGCGTCGGTCGACACCCCGAATGCGCCGGCTTTGAAAGCGGCATAGCCGTCCGTCGCCTGAACCCAGTAATGGTCGAAACGAGCGCTGAAAAGAACAACCGGTTTGCCCCCGGAAGCGGAGACCACTTTCTTTACGGCGGTCGCGGTGCTGGAAGCCCTGGCGATCACGCCCAAGAAAACGGTTTCCAGGCACCCGAAATGGATCGGGTCGCCTTCAATCGTCATGATGATCTCTCCCTCTTTCGCCATATCCCCGTCTGTCAAAGCGCAGACGCGAATGCTGTCCCATTTGTCTTCCCAGAGGGCATTCAATCGGTCTCTCAAAGCCCATTTCTCTTTCGTTGAGATGTCTGCCGCTTCATGGTCTCTTTCATATAGGGCTTTCTGCAAGTTTCGTTCCGCCTCCAGAATCGCTTCGAAGATTCCGGCCGCCTCTTCCGGGTCGCGATAGTATCCGGTGCAGGACTGTAAAATCGCCACTGCCTCTTCGATCCCCACGATACAGGCTTCCGAACGGGGAAAAACCTGATAGAGCGCCTGACAGGAAACCGCGTCTTGTCTCAGGACATCCACGTAACGGGTGAAATACTTATCGCTGTAATAACCGGCGCGAATACGATCTATGGGTATTTTAAAGACGCTCGGGTCAAACCGAAGCATCTGCTTCAACCCCTTTCGCCATATAGGGAGCGGCTACATTCTTTGAATCCGAATATACTCTTCCAAACCGACCCGGAAAACTTCGCAGGCCTTCTTAATCTTATCAGCGTTAACCACATAGGC
>CAZMHO010000009.1:21035-25916 GCA_964566085.1 uncultured Thermotogaceae bacterium
TGCTCTCCGGCGCCGGGGGTGGCGTAGAAACCGTCGAGCGGTGAAACCATGGTGGTAAAGCCGTCAAGAGAGAAATCGGACAACATCCACTTCACGAACTTTTCGCTGTTGTCGATCGGTAGTTTTACCGAGAGATAGAAGGCGCCCTGCGGTTTTTTGAAAGTAAGCCCCGGGATACGCGACAGTTCTTCATACACCTTATCCCTCCTCAGTTTGTACTCGTCTCGCACCGAGTAAATATAGCCCTCTCCCAGCGTGAGCAATCCCGTCGCGCCGATCTGCGCCATCGTGGGAGGGGACAGACGGGCTTGAGCCATTTTCATGACTTGGGCGTAAACTTCTTTATTCTTTGTCGCGAAGACGCCGACGCGCGCGCCGCAAGAACTATACCGTTTCGAAACGCTATCGATGAGGATAATCCGGTCGCGGAATTCGGGGAACTCCAAGGCGCTGAAGGGCTGCAACCCGTCGAAGACGAATTCACGGTAGACTTCATCGACAATGACCATCAAATCGTATTTTTCGGCGATTCTGAGTATCCGAAGCACCTCTTCTTTGGAGTAAACGGCTCCGGTGGGATTGCAGGGATTGGAGAACAGAATGGCGCGGGTTTTGGGATTGATGACTTTCTCGAAGGCTTTCTCCTCCGGTACCCGGTATCCTTCTTCGGGATTGGCTGCGACCGGGGTCAAACGGACGTTCACCATGCCGGCGAACCCTTTGTAATTGGCATAAAACGGTTCAATCACGATGATCTCTTCTTCGGGATCCGCGACGGCGGCGACGGCGAAGATGACGGCTTCGCTTCCGCCGCTTGTGATGATGATTTCCTCCGGTTTGATCTCAGCCTGCCAGCGATCGAAATAGGTCGAGAAGGCTTTACGCAGCTCCATCAGTCCGGCTGAATGGGAGTAGGGAACGACTTCTTCTTTGAAATTGCGAATGCTCTCCATAAAAATCGGCGGCGTCGGGATATCAGGTTGTCCGATATTGAGGAAGTATACGCCCGTCCCTCTTGCTTTGGCTTCTTCCGCGAAAGGAATCAACCGCCGGATCGGAGAAGCTTGCATACCGAAAACTCTCTTTGACAAGTTCATCTTCTAACCTCCTGGATGGTTCATTATTCTAACGATAGTATACCTCAACCCCGTCCGATATTCAATCTTTCGGATTGACTGTCCGATCCGTCCGCAACAAAAAAGGCAGGGTTCCCCCCACCTTTTTCCGGCACGTCCGCGACTTAAACTCTCCGATCGAGAATAGCTCCCAAACCAGGTTCAGAAGGCATTTTCGGTAATGTCGAAAGCAATTGTTCACTTTGATCGACGGCCGCGTCCATGGTTTTTTTCATTACAGCGGTCTGCACTTGATTGGAAAGCTCTACACTCTTCAGAGCCATATAATCGGCTAAAACGGGCTCCATATTTCCACCTCCTGACAAGTGCCATCGGTACTATATCGGTTTGTTATAAACAAAACTTTATACAAGGCGCGCGGTTTCTCTATCAGCGCGCCTTCGGTATTGGCGCCTAAACGTAGTCCAGAATATAGGTTTTCGGGGGTCTGATTCCGTTGAAATAGGTCCCGTACTCGACGGTATAGGCGCCAGTGTTTTTAAAGTAAACAATATCGCCATAGGTGATGCTGGCGGGTAAATCGATCTGCTGATAGATCATATCGACGCTGTCGCAGGTTGGTCCGGCCAGCGTGAACGTTTTCATTTCTTCGTCTTCCTTGCCGTCGACGAGCACTTCGTAACGGAAATTTTCGATCGTTTCCATCAAACCGTGGAAGACACCGGCATCCAAATAGACCCATTCTTCCGTTTGTTTTCGGGAGCGAAGCAAGACACTGGACACCAAGGTCCCGATGTCACCGACCATCGATCGCCCGGGTTCGATAAACACCTTCAGATCAGGCACGAAATCGAAATACATTTCGATCGACTCATCGACAATCTCGCCGATCTCTTCGACGCTCGGAATCGGTTTCGTGTGTTGGATCGGAATGCCTCCGCCAAGGTTGAGCATCTGCATATGAATGTTGTGTTCTTCCTGTAAATCGAGGAATATGTCCGATGCTTGCATAATCGCCTCTTTCCAGCGATACTTGTTATAGGTTTGAGATCCGACGTGGAAGGAAATGCCGTATGGAATTAACCCGAGTTCTTTCGAATAGACCATTAACTCTTTCACATGATCCATATCCGTGCCGAATTTTTTCGAGAGGGGCCAGTCGGAATCCACGGAACTCATCTGAATCCTTCCGTAGACTCGCGAACCCGGCGCGTTCCGGGCGACCTTCTCGATCTCCATTTCGCTGTCGACAGAAAAGTAATTGATACCGAGCTTATGGGAAAAGGCGATGTCTTCTTCGCGCTTAATCGGATTCCCAAAACTCATACGACTGGCGCTGATGTTCAAAGATAACAATTTTTCTATCTCACCGCGAGAGGCGACATCAAAACAACTACCCATTTCTTTCAAGGTTTCCAAAATCGATACGTTTGAATTCGCTTTCACCGCGTAAAAAATGACAGCATTTTTGACCGACCGTTGCAGCCGCTCGTAATTTCTCTGTAAAAGGTTCAAATCAAGCACTACGAAAGGCGTCTCGAATTTGCGAGCCACCTCCCGCAACTTAGGTGTAATTTCCATTATCACTCCTCCTCTGAGTATAAATTGCGGACTTATGTTAACAAAAAAAAAGAAAAAAATCAATAGTGCAATCATTTTCAATCCGCGAAGAAAAAAGGCTGATTGTGTTTTCCCTGGAAGTGGTATAATGCTTAAAATGAGACAGGAGGTGTCCTATGAGAAAAACGCGGCGCGAACGATTGATAGCGCTGATCGTGCTCTTACTGTTGTTAATACCGGTGATCGGGTGCTCCAATCCGCAGGGTTATCTTAAAATCACCCCCGGCGACGATATGGTTGCCTTTAGTTCGGAACAAACCTTTCTCGAACCGATCCCGATCGCGAGTGACACGGTGTTTAAGGTTGAACTGTCTTCAAACCCGACAACCGGGTACTACTGGTATTTTGAGGGATTACTGGACTTACGCTATGTGAAAATGGTCTCGGAAGAGTATGTTGAACCGGCTTCTAACCTGGTCGGCGCGGGCGGGAAACAAGTTTTCGTGTTTGAAACCCAAAAAACGCTGGGACTGACGACGTTAAACTTCGCTTACTACCGAATCTGGGAAGGAATACAACCCGATACGCGACTTTTCACTCTGCATTTTCTCGTTCAGTGATAAACTACGGTGAAAGGGACGGGAAGACTTCACGATCCGCGTCCCTTTCACCGGTTCCAAAAGCGCGACTAAACAACGGTCAAGGTTAGGACTTCTTCCTGATATCCTTCTTTCGTGCAGTTTTTGTAGATTTTGATCCATCCGTCCCCTTTTTCGATACTCTCAACCTTTAGCCATGTTTCGAACACGCCTGGTTTGATCTCTTTCCACGCCGTCTTTCCGAGAATACCGAACCCATCGGTATCGAAATGGTAATCGTCCATCGAAGTTAACGTGCACCGATTGTGGGTTTGAACCACCGTCACCTTCACGTAGAAAACTTCTTTCAGAGATACAGCCGTAGAGGCTACTTCAAAATAGAAATCACACGCCGCGCCCAGGGCATAAAGACTTACCATTAGCAGAACAAAGGTCAATAAACGTTTCATATTCTTTCCTCCTTCAAGGGTTCTTTCGTTTGGGAACATTTCTGTTGCGATTTTGGGGAGATCGCGATCGATGATCGGCGACAGGAAGCAGCGCATTCGCCGCAAAGAATGCAATCTCCATCCGGATCGCCCGGTATCTCCAACGCTTGCATGCCACATTGCTTCTCACATTGCCCGCAGCGAACGCAAGAGTCGTCGAGTGTGACCTTTCGAAAGCTGAACCGGCTTACGAAAGATAAAATCAAGCCATAGGGGCAGGCATACTTGCAGAAAGGGCGATAGGTAATGATCGACAACCCCAGGAAAACGCCGGTCAGTATCCAATTCGTCAACGATCCGCCGAACGTGAAAAGGTTTTTGAAGGGGGTCCAATCGTCGGCGACATGCGCGCCCAAAAGCATACGGCCAACCAGAATAGCCAGGATTCCCCACCGTATCCATTTCAGGAACCGGTCCCACTTTTTCGGAATACGGATGGCCCATTTTTTGACGAAGAGCCACTCGCTGACGGCTCCGAAAGGGCAAACCCAGCCACAGTACACCCTTCCAGAGAACAACGTGGACAGGATGGGCAAAAAGAACAGTAAAAGATAAGCGGTGTGATACTTGACGAAAACATTTTGTATCGATGAAACTGGACAGAGCAATCCGCCGACAGCGAAGCCCAATACCGCCACGTTGATCAGCAAATAGATTTTCCTGAGACGCCGGTTGGTAAAGAAACGTTTGGACAAGAAAACCGCCACGAGTAAGGACACGACTAACAACAGAATCTTAACCCCGATGTGCCCGAACCAATCCTCCTGAACGACCACCGATTGGGGAGCCGCAAACTCTGAAAACTCTAGGTCATCGGGTGGCGCGAACGCGGCGAATCCCGAGAACGGCGTGGCGATCGCGATGATGATCATTACTATCAGAAACTTTCTCATAATTCTCCCTCCTCAATAAGGTGTAGATACTTTATCTGAAAAGGCTTAAAGCGAGCTTAAAGTCGCTTGAAAGTGGGTAAATCTTTCCCCCCTCGCAGTTCATGAGAGGCTACTCTCGAAATGCCCGAGAGGTTCCTGTTTTATGGTATGCTTTTTAGGAACTTCATCGTTAAAAATCGATATCCGAGCGGGGAAAATCGGAAGAGCTTTTTTCCGTGAGAGAAGGAAAGTCAGGGGCGCCAGATAGAAAACCGGCCTCAAGGGA
>CAZMHO010000009.1:25963-26393 GCA_964566085.1 uncultured Thermotogaceae bacterium
TCTGCGGACCCGGCCGCAAAAGAAAACGGGCGTCGGTTCTTTAAAGAACCGGTCGATCTTTACGGTGTTAAGACAGGAGTCGTCAGCAAAATCGCAAAAAACGCGTGGAAGACAGTGAAAGCGTATGATAAGCAAGAAATCTTCGCGCTCTGCGAAGAGTTATACCGTTCGGGCAAACTGGAAGAAACCTTCGTCGTCAGTGAGTGGGGACACGGATTCAACGCGTTTACCGAAAGACAGGATTTCGACCGCTTTCTTACGTGGATCGACCGGTATATTACCAACTGGGCGACTTGTGACGGATTCTGCAATCACGCCGTCGGAGATATCCTGATGAAATACCCGGAGTTGGTTGAACGACTGTACGACCTGGCTAAACGAGAAACCCGTTGGGCGAGACGGGCTTCGGCGGTTTCTCTGATACTGCCTG
>CAZMHO010000009.1:26403-32619 GCA_964566085.1 uncultured Thermotogaceae bacterium
CGATATTCTTTTATTCGACTCCGAAGACTTGGTTCAGAAAGGGTATGGGTGGCTTCTGAAAGAAGCGAGCCGGCTTCATCAGCAAGAGGTATTCGACTACGTTCTGAAACATAAACAAGTTATGCCCCGCACAGCGCTGCGGTACGCGATCGAATTGATGCCGGAAACCCTGCGGAAAGTGGCGATGGAAAAAGAGAAAGGGACCAAAAAAGGGAAGACTGGCACTCCGAACCCCTCACCATAGGCTGAGCGACAGCGGCTTTACCGGTGAAGGCGGGGTTTGCGTTTGATCGCGAAGGGTGATCCTAAAGGAGGATACGATGAAAAGAATGCGTTTATCCGTGTTAATTTCCGTAATAGTGCTCTTCTTCTTTTTTTCGGTAGTGCTCGCTTCCGACAACGATGGATTGCGGGACTGGACGATTTTATTTTACACGTGTACAGATAACAATTTGGAGCCTTACACCTTCCGCGACTTCGCGAAAGCCACTTGTTCAAAACCCGAGAAAGATAACGTTGCGTTGGCATTTCTGCTCGCAACTCAAAACATGGGATACTGGTCGGCAACCGTCGATGGGAATCCTTATGAACCCGGAACCATTTCGCTTCTCCGATTGGAAAAGCAGGATATGGCGGAACTGTCGCTCCTCACCGATTTCATCCGGCGAACCGTCGCGAAGTACCCCGCGAAACGCTACGCGCTCTTTTATCAGGGGCACGCGTCGGGTTGGTACTTGCACGTCGAAGAAGAGAAGTATGTTTCCGTCGCTGAGATGGCTGAGGCTGTTCGGCTTTCCGGTGTGGATTTCGAGATAATCGGTTTCGATGCCTGTTTGATGAGTTCCCTCGAAACCGCCTACACGTTCAGAGATTTGACGGAGTACGTCATCGCCTACGAAGATTACGGACCGTGGGAAGGGATTGTGGATTCCTCACTATTAGGAAACTTTTCGAGGAACGCGGAGGATACTCCCACGATTCTCGACGGGTTGGCGGAAGGCTTTATCGTAAGAAACACCAAGGGGGAAGCGCTTGAACCGGCCGATATCTCCATCCTTTCGATGGAAGGTGTCGAAGCATTGACGGCGTTCCTGGTCCGGTATCAGGACAGCTTACAGTCCGTGGAGTACCTGTTCAACGTCATTTACGCGGTCGATCAAAGTCAGCTCGAACCCTACTACCACCTGCAGGATCTCTATTCGATCGCGCGCGCAGCCTTTCGCGACGATGCCGACCTTTGGGACGCATTCGAAACGCTCTTTCGAGGGGTCGTTCTCGACTATCGACAAAACCCGATGAAGCGGGACTTGCCTTATTCCAAATTCCATTATGGCTTAAGCATCGCAGTCAACGGCCTTGATGACGAATGGGATGTGGCGGGGACGTATCGGATGCTGAGCTTCCCCCTTCGGCTCGAAACCGAAAACGGCAAATAAAAAGAAAGCGGAACCAACCGTCCAACGACAATCAAGACGAAAGGGGAATAACGATGGATCACGTCTATTGGTGCCTCGGACACGCTTTACTTAACGAAAAGATCGTAAAAGCGGATAATGAGTTTCTATTCGACCTCGACGGAAACCGCTATCTTGATCTCGTATCGGGGGTTTGGTGTACCTCTCTTGGACATAACCATCCCGCGGTCGCAACAGCCATTGGCAAACGGTTGGATTCGATCATTCACACCGGGTTTTGTTACGTAGATCCCATCATTGAAACCGCTGCTGCGAAAATCTTCGGTATTCTTGAAATGGCTGACGGGAAAGCGGTGTTTCTAACCTCGGGAAGCGAAGCCGTAGAATTTGGCGTTCGCGTCGCGCAAGCGATTTGCGAAAAACCTTATCTCCTGATGCTCTCGGATTCGTATTTTGGCGCTTATGGCTCCGCCAGCAAGAAATCGCCGGAAGAATGGGCCTTCTTCGATTGGTTATCTTGCCGATCATGCGCGAACTTTGAATCGTGCGATCCCGATTGTCCAAAAATCAACGCCCTTCCTTTCGAGAAGATCGGCGGGATGCTTTTTGAGCCGGGGAGTTCATCCGGAGCCGTACGTTTCATCCCGAAAAGCATACTCAGTAACTTAGTTCGGAAGATACGCGAAAACGACGGTTTTGTCATCGCCAACGAAATCACGACCGGTATTGGTAGAACGGGAAGATGGTTCGGCTTCCAGCATTACGATCTGAAACCCGACATCGTAGCGATGGGTAAAGGGCTCGGAAACGGATATCCCGTAAGTGTTACCGCAATCAACCGGCGTGCGGTTGAACGTCTCGAACGGCTCCCTTTCAAGTACGCGCAGTCCCATCAATACGACCCACTCGGCGCGGAAGTCGCTTTAGCCGTACTCCGGACTATCGAAGAGGAGAAGCTGGTGGAACGAAGTCAAAAGACAGGAAACAGCATTTTACAAAGATTACAGAAAATGAAGGAGAAATCGCGAGCGATTAAGGAGGTTCGCGGAAGGGGAATGATGATCGCTATCGAACTCGAAAAAGACCCATCAGGGCGATCGGTGGCTGAACAACTTTATCACGAGCTTTACGCGCGCAAAATCATTCTATCCTTGCGTTCCGGGTATGAGGCTTTACGGTTGGATCCCTGCTTGACGATCCATAAAGAATCCGTGGAAACGTTCCTGAAGACATTCGAAGAATTATTACCATAAATCGTTGCTGTCACTGACAGATAAACATAAATCAACTTTCTATCACCTTCCTGGTTAGGGTTATTTCGCGTTAAACGCGTCCTGTATTAAGTGGAATGATGTATGACGAGAAGGTGTGACGATGCCTGTTAGAATGCCTTTTGACAAAAGCATTGGCAACCGCTGGGATGGATTTTTTGGTTGCCGATCGTCATACCCGTTTTATTGACTAACGTGTCCTCTTTCCGAATTGGTTTTCGATTTCCTGATGCGTGTGGAGAAATTCCCTGTTGCGATCATCGGTGCGGTGCTACTTCTATGGGCTTCGTTCCGAGCTCGATTGAAACGCAAATGGATAGGGTTTGGACTCGTGGTTGCGGCGTTGTCGCTCCTATCGGCTCAAGGTTTGGCGGAAGTAACGGGAATGGCTTCCGGCGCAGCGGAAGCGTCCGGTATATGGTTTATACTGGCTGTTTCGTTAATCGTCATCTATACGGTAGCTCTCGCGGTCGTCGGCGTCGCCGGTATCGTTTTGGTACGAAAGCTGTATGCGGAAGGCAATCCGTAGGGTTGCTCCTGTTTTTCGGAATAGAAACGAAAAGGCCGGGTAGAACAAGGAAGTGGTGATGATCTCGGTCTTTTTTTATTTAAGAAAAGGATCTTAAAGGAGGAAACATGGAAAAAAAGCTGTATTCGGAATTATCTTGGTTATGGCCGATGTGGGGAGACCCGGAAACGGAATACGCTCCGTATGACAGATTCGTTACCGGTATTATAGAAAAACAAGCACAAATCCCCGTAAAAACGCTGCTTGACGTCGGATGCGGGGGAGGGAAAAACCTGTTTAACCTGAAGAAGCGGTATACCGCGACGGGTCTTGATATCAGCGTCGATATGCTCTCCCTGGCGAAAGAACTTAACCCCGGCTGTGAACTGGTACAAGGGGACATGCGCTCGTTTTCTCTTGGTAAAACGTATGATGCGATCTTTATTGATGACGCCATCGGGTATATGGTATCGCAAGAAGAAATCGAGAGCGTCTTTCGATGCGCCTACGATCACCTCAATCCCGGAGGTGTCATGGTCGTGACTCCCGAATTCACAGAAGGATTCGTACAAAACGAAGCAACCACTTACAAAGGAGAAAAGACCATTGAGGGAAAACACATTGAGGTGGTTTTTATAGAGAACAACTACGACCCGAAGCCCGGAGACGGGACCTACGAAAGCACAATGGTCTTTCTGATCCGTGAAAACGGAAAACTTCGCATAAAGACGGATCACCACACGCTCGGAATATTCCCTGTCGAAACCTGGAGAGCACTTCTTCACCGTACAGGTTTCTCGTTTACAGAGCATTTATACGAAGAAGGGCCCCGCACCTACACCACCTTCGGGTGCTTGAGGTCGGTGACTTGAACAAGAATCCGTTGTTATTATATAGCATAAGGTAGCACCCTATAAAACACTGCGCTTCTTAAGCGCAGTGTTTTCATAACAAATATAAACCTAAACTTATACGAGTTTCAATCCACGTGGAATATCGTATCCACGGCCGGAGATTATAGCACACTCCGCAGAGTCGTTAAAATCGTTTTTATATAATAAAGGGTACTTCGACGTTTCATATGAAACTATACCAAAAATATTATTTTTGACATCATGTCCGAAAATGCTATTGACTTCTCTAAAAAGTTAAGGTATAATACAATGTAAGATATACACAACACCGCATATCGTTAGGACGTTTAATACGGTTCCCAATATGTGCGGAGTTAAAACTAATGAATAAAAATGTATAATGTGATGTATAATTATAATACAAATCAGAGAGGTTTATAATCATGAATCAAAAATACGAAGAAATAAAGAATATAGTCGCGCATATAAGAAAACGAGATAAAAAGGAACAATTATTATCAAATCATCTTAATAATACTTCTCAAATCGCTGAAAAATTTTGCTCAAAATTCGGAATGGCGTCTTTTGGGAAAGTTGCAGGGTTACTCCACGACTTAGGTAAAGCGACTGAGGAATTCCAAGAATATTTACGAGATCTGAACTCTATGGTTGATTCGGATGAAGATGGTTACATAACCTTAGCAGGTAAGAAGGGGAAGATCGACCACTCTACTGCGGGAGCTCAATATGTACACGAAAACTTATTGAAAAATCCCCTCGCGGAATCAAATGATAATTCTATCATCGCACAAATAATTTCTCTTATTATCGCTTCTCATCATTCCGGCCTTATAGATTGTATAACCCCTGAAGGGGAAAATTCGTATATACAGCGTATCGGAAAAGAAAAAAAACTCACACGAATCAATGAATCATTGAGAACTGTCGACTTGGAAATCATCAAAAAAGTCGAAGAAGTGTTTTCAAATGGTCCGTTACTATCCGAATTAAAAGAGATTCGTCGATCCTTACAAGAAAAAGAAGATGACTTTTCTACCTGTGCCTTTAAATCAGGTTTATTAGTTAAACTGCTTTTTAGCTGCTTGATTGACGCCGATCGACTCGACACTTCCGATTTCGAATACCCCGAAAATCCGGTTGTTAGAAACTATGGTAAATATATAAACTGGGATCTACTTATGGAAGCGTTCGAGCAATATATAAAATCTCTCCCTCACAAAAGTGAAGTAGATAAAATACGAAAAAGCATTTCCGAAACCTGTAGAGAATTCGCCGAAGGAAACGGCAGAGGGCTATACCATTTAACCGTCCCTACCGGTGGAGGGAAAACTCTATCCAGCCTTCGCTTCGCCTTACATCACGTAAAAAAACATAATATGGATCGGATATTCTATATCATCCCGTATACCTCGATTATTGATCAAAATGCCGACGTGGTGAGGAGTATCTTTATACAATTTCTACGAGGAGCAGAAGACATCGATCGAATCGTTCTCGAACATCATTCGAACCTCACGCCAGAAGAAGAAACGACCCAGCAGCGCCTTTTATCCGAAAATTGGGACGCACCAATTGTTTTCACAACGATGGTTCAATTTTTAGAGAGTGTTTTTGGTTCGGGGACGCGCTCTATAAGGCGTTTTCATCAGCTCGCCAATTCTGTGATTATTTTCGATGAGATCCAAACGTTACCCGTAAAGTGCGTACATTTGTTTAATCTGGTCGTCCGGTTCCTGGTAAAAGGGGCTAAATCTACCGTCATCCTTTGCACGGCGACCCAACCAGACAGGGAATGAGCATCGTTCTTTGAGAATACCAGAAGAAAATAACATTGTCAAAGAAACAACGGAGCTATACCATAGATTAAAAAGGGTCGAGATTATCGATCACCAAGAAAACGGGGGATGGGAGCTAAAGAAAATTAGTGATTTCGTCCGTAAGTTAATACGAGAAGTAAGAAGTATTTTGATTATCGTAAATACAAAAAAAGAAGCGAAGGAGCTTTTTTTAACGCTTGAACCTCTGATGTCTGAAGCGAATATCCCACTATACCATTTAAGTACGAATATGTGTCCCGCACACCGATTAAACGTTCTGAACGGAATTCGCTCTTTACTGAATGAAGAAGAGCAGGTTATTTGTGTCAG
>CAZMHO010000010.1:0-4685 GCA_964566085.1 uncultured Thermotogaceae bacterium
ACGGAGAAGACACCTGGTTCGCCTTGCGCCCTTCCGGAACGGAGCCGAAGCTGAAAGTCTACCTATATGCAAAATCAGACAACAAACAACGCGCAATAGAAACTGCAGATCTTTTCTACGAGCACGTCTATTCGGAGCTTAACCGGATTCCTTAAAGGTTAATGGCACCCTGAGCAATGATCGCAGGATCCTCCGTTATTATCGCAGCAATCAGCGTCGCATGCCTCATTTTTGGCTTCCGAGGCTTGTTTGGCTTTGGTATGGACCCGCCGTATGATCTGTTTGCTCCACGCATCCAATTGGCTTGTGTTCGGGCTGGAAACGCCTGTAGCCTGGCAAAACAGTTGAACCGCTCGTTGGGTGCTCACGTGAAACCGCTTTTCTATATCGGAGACCGTCATCTCCTTCTCGATAATCTCTTTTGTTGCAGAAACCATTAGGTGCCTCCTTTATTGCTATCTATTGTCAATGATAAACCTGAGCCAATTCGGCATACTTTTGCGCATGTTCCTGATGGCGCTCCGGAGTCTCCTCCGCCTGCAATTTTTTAAATGTCGCCGGAATCCCAGCCACCAGGTGCCGGGCGTCCACCAGTTGGTCTTCTCTTACGACGGAACCGGCGGCGACTGTCGCGCCGGACCGAATGATCGCCCCATTGAGTAAGATCGACCCGATCCCAATCAGCACCGCGTCCTCGACAGTACACCCGTGAACGATGGCGTTGTGGCCGACGGTGACATAATCCCCCACCACAACCGGATGGTTGGCTTCCGTATGGACGGTGCAATTATCTTGGATGTTCGAGAATTTCCCGATTTTCACACCCGACATATCCCCTCTGACGACTGCGCCAAACCAAACGCTGCTCCCTTCGCCGATCTCTACGTCACCGACGATGACGGCAGTCGGCGCAATAAAAACGGACGTATGAATCTTCGGTTTTATTCCGTTATAAGCAACGATCATCTTCCCACCCTCCGAAATCGCGTTGAGCTTCGCCCGTTATTATACAATAATGCCGGTAAATTCCGCAACTCCTCTCGCGCATCGGCATGGTATAATTCGAAAAGAAGCAAAGGAAAACACCCGTAAAGGAAATCTATTCTAATCGAAATGTGAGTGAATATGAAAAGCATGAAATTGATCTCGTTGATACTCCTTCTTTGTTTAGGCGTCTCATCGTTTTCCGTCGAAGTCTATCTGTTGGAGAATAGAACGCCGTCTGAAAAGTATAAAACCCTCGGAGATACCTTATACGTCCACGCGGTCACGCTTTTAGACGCCATTGGCGCGCGCTACGAATGGAACAATGCCAGTAAAACGTTGGTGGTGAATTGGAATCACAACTCGATACTTTTTTCCAACAATTCTCAAACGGTGTCGATCAACAATTCTCCCGCATATATATCGAACGAGCCGCTCATACTGGATAACCGCTTCTTTCTTCCCCTATTGGAAACATGTAAGCTGTTCGGATTGCGCATCGTAACCCGGGAAGAACAGGTACACGTTTTTTCTGAACTCTCTCACCTGCTGTATTATTTCGGGATACCGGACGGATACGCCTTCAATTTCCAACTTCCCGTCAACTTCGTCATTTCGGAACAAAACGAAGAACGGCTTCTGCTGGATGTCTACGGATCAAAGACAGGCAGAGACTGGTTTTTAACCAACGCGCGCCTGGGGATCGATCATATTCAGGTAACGAATTGCACACAAGATACGCTCAAAGAATTCATACGTTTCGAAATCGTCGTAAAACCGGAGAGGCAGGTTGTCGTTACCCAAGAAAACGGCACGCTCTGGATTCGGACGCAAAAGCGGGTGATCCCGGAGATCGCAGCCAGCACTAAAAAAAAGGTCGTGATCGACCCTGGCCATGGCGGAATCGACCCGGGAGCGATCGGCAATCACGGAACCTATGAAAAGAACGTGGTCCTATCCCTATCGAAGGCGGTTAAAGCGATCCTGGAAAAGAACGACTTCATCGTATACCTGACCCGCGAAAATGACGCCTTCGTCGAACTCAAACAGAGAGCGATTTTCGCCAACAATAAAGAGGCCGATCTATTCGTCAGCTTGCACCTTAATTCCTTCGAAGACTTCTCTGTGCAAGGAGTTGAGCTCTATTACTACTCCTGGTCTGAGGAAAACTACAAAATCCGTCTAAATAGACTATATGGGGCATTATCCGAAGAGGCGATCAAGGCGAAGGTGCAGAAAAAATTATTGGCGACCAATCAAAGCCGTAGATACGCGGAGAATATCCGGGACACGCTGTTGAAGTATGGGTTGTCGATCCGCAAAGTCATGCCGGATGATTTCGCCGTCATCGCTTATACTGAAATCCCTGCGATCTTGATCGAGTGCGGATATATATCGAATCCCAATTTTGAAAGAGAACTTCAAAAACCGGAAGTGTTGACTCTGTTAGCTGAAAACGTGGCGAAATCTATCCAAAATCTCTTCTGAGCGGAAACGCCTTGGGGGCTAACCGTATAAAGCGTTTTGAGTTTTATTGCCGAAATCGCCCGGAAGTTTAGGGCGCCGCGAAAAGAGGCCGTTCGATGAAAGAAAAACAGACCGCCGGGTCTTCCTCAAAAAATCCAATTATCCGCGGATTCAAAAACTTGGTTTCGATAGAAGGGCTTTCAGAAACGATCTTCGATCTCATCGAAAATGTTCCGTTTTTCATTTTTTACCGTTCAGTCCCGGATCAACGGATACATTATGTCAACGCTTATTTTAAGAAAACTTTCGACATCGGTAGGGATTCGGTAGGAGATTCCGACGATTATTGGACTGATTTCATTGCCCCCTCTGATAAAGACCGGTATATCCGGTTCTTTGAAGACCTAAAAACACCAAAATACTCCCTCGAATACCGTCTGATCGATGGTCTCGGACAATCGATTTGGGTTAAGGAGAACGGAACGATTTTGTTCCCGGAAAACCCGAAGAATACGATGGCCATCGGGTTCATCTATGAGATTTCGGAACAGAAGAAGGTCGAAGAGCGGCTATTCAGCAGCGAGGAACAATTGAATCGAGTATTGATGGCCTTACATGTGGGGCTTTGGGATTGGGACATCGCTAACAAAAGCTATACAGGTAATGGCTTCTGGACGAAAATGTTCGGGTTCAAACCCGGTACCTTCGCTACCGACGCGTTTTTCTGGTCATCGATTGCGCACCCCGATGATGTGGACCGTTTACAGCGGGCTCTGGAAGATCACCTAACCGGAAAGACCGACCAGTTCACGGCGGAGTACCGCGTACGAACATACTCCGGAGAATGGAAATGGATTTTGGATCAGGGAAAGGTCGTCGCCTTTGATGAATCGCACCGTCCCTTGAGAATGATCGGGACGATCGTCGATATCACGGCATTGAAAGAGACTCAAGCAGAGTTGCTCACAGCCAAAGCCAATGCCGAAAAGGCAAACCACCAAAAGACAGAGCTTTTAGCCAATGTAAACCACGATTTAAAGACTCCGCTCACCGTCATTTTAGGCGCTGCCGAAACCTTGCTGCTGGAAAGCGAAAGCGCAGCCAAACCGATGTTCGAGATGATCCACAGCAATGCTAAAAGGCTCCAAAAGATGATCAGCGGGCTTTTGGAAATCAGCCAGATCGATTCGGGGAAGATAATCCTGACACCGAGCACAATCCAGACGAGAAAGATGTTTGCCGATTGTGGGAGGAATTACACGCAACTGGCTCAAGAGAAAGGGTTGCAATACACACAGACAATCGATGAAAACGTTCCGAACACCCTCCTCTTCGATCTGGATCGGTTTTCGAAAGTCCTGAATAATCTCGTGGAGAACGCCGCGAAATACACACTCGAAGGATTCATTCGAGTGGAGACCCGCTTTGTGCCAGAAGACGGCCCTTCTCAGGGGAGACATAAAGGCGGGCGCCTGTATGTGTCCGTTTCGGATTCAGGTATCGGTATTCCCGAAGAATACCTCCCCGTTATCTTCGACCGTTTTTTTCGGGTTCCTTCCAAACGCAGCCGATCAATCGCCACCGGTTCCGGTTTAGGCTTGGCGATATGCCGTGAACTCGTGGAACAAATGGGGGGCGAGATATCGGTAAGAAGCGCGGAAAACCTCGGGACGACTTTCGAATTCTATATCTATGTCAAGGAAAGCCACGGATAGTCATAGGTAACACCGGATCGAATGGCCGTTTTCGACCTCTTTCAGCGGCGGGGCAACCTGAGAACATTCCGCCATCGCGTAAGGGCAGCGCGGGTGAAACCGGCATCCAGAGGGCGGATGGATCAGCGAAGGGATATCTCCTCGCGTGATGAGCCGGTTCCTCTTCAATCCCTCTTCCGGAGCGGGAGCTGCTGAGCGAAGCAGTTTCGTGTAGGGATGCGCGGCTCTAAGAACCACTTCGTCGGAGGTTCCGATTTCCATGATCATCCCCGCGTACATCACCACGATTCGTTGAGCCATATACCGCGCCCCTGCCAGATCATGCGTGATATACAAAAAACTGACCCGCTTCAGTTCCTGAAACGCAAGCATCATATTCATAATGCTCATGCGAATCGAAACGTCCAGCATCGAGGTGGGCTCGTCAAGAACAAGCACCGAGGGATGCAACACGAGTACGCCGGCCAGCGCAAGACGCTGCTTCTGGCCGCCGGACAGCAGGTGGGCCTCGGTGGCCGC
>CAZMHO010000010.1:4695-31207 GCA_964566085.1 uncultured Thermotogaceae bacterium
CTCTATGGAGAAGGTTCGAGCGATATTGACACGTTGGCGTTGCCCTCCCGAAAGCTCGTGCGGGAATTTTTCCAGGAATTGCTGGGGCGGTTCCAGTCCGACGCTGCGTAAGAGCTGGTACAACTGCTCTTTCAGAACGGTTTTTCGCGTTTCTTTCCCTCTCTGAAAAACCACCTTATCGTGGATTAAATACGGCCGCGACAGGATATGTTCGACCGTATGGGTCGGATTGAGTGAACCGAAGGGATCTTGGAAGATCATTTGCACTTTTTTTCGATAATCAAGCAACTCTGTTCTCGAAAGCTTCCCACTCACGGATCGGAAGCCGTCGGGAGACTGTGGATGCGCTAAGCGGATTACCCCGGATGTGATCGGGTACAACTGCGCGATCACGCTGGCCGTTGTCGTTTTTCCGCTGCCTGATTCCCCTACCAGCGCCAATACTTCCGCTTTCCCCAAAGTAAAAGAGACATCATCCATCGCATGAACCACCTCGCCGAATCGACGGAAAGAACGGATGGGAAAGTGTTTCGACACGCTCTTTAATCGCAATATCTCTTCAGGCATGAGACTCACCGTCGCAAGCGGCAAAATGGCCGGCCCGTACCTGTCGAAGCGCGGGCGTTTCGCGATCGCAACCGCTCTGTCGATTGCGGCACCGCGGAAAGAATCGGCACCCAGGAGGCGGATCAATCAAGTCCGGCGGTTTACCCTCAATGCCTCCCATGCGCACGATCGGCCCACTCAGCGTGGGAAAAGACGCCATCAGCCCTTGGGTGTACGGATGATAGGGGTTCAAAAACACGTCAGAAGCCGGTCCGTATTCGACGATCCTTCCCGCATACATAATCGCCAGTTGGTCGCTGATTTCGACCAAGAGCGACAGATCGTGGGTGATGAAGATTACGGAGAATCGGAACTCTTCCCGAAGCTCCTGTATCTTTTCGATAATGGTCCGTTGAACGACGACGTCCAAAGCGGTCGTAGGTTCATCCATAATCACGATTTCGGGTTGCAGCATCAACGCCATGGCGATCATCACCCTCTGCTTCATCCCTCCGGAGAGTTGGTGCGGATAGGCGCTATACCGGTCTTCGGGAATGTCGACCAGTTTCAGGACCTCCAACGCCCGCGATTTGGCTTCGCGAAAGTCCCCGCGCTTATGGGCGAGCCATCCGTCAGTGAGCTGCTCACCGATCGGAAGAACGGGGTTCAGCGCGTTCATTGCGGATTGAAAGACCATCGAGATATGTTCCCAACGCAGGTTTTTAACCTCTTCCTCAGAAGCGTTGGCGATATCTCTCCCAGAGTAAAAGATCTTTCCGCTCCTGATCTTGGCGTTATCTCGAAACAACCGCATCACCGCGTAAGCCAGCGTGGTTTTTCCGCATCCCGACTCGCCCGCTATCCCCAGAAGCTCTCCCCTCTTCAAGGAAAAGGAGACGCCGTCGACGGCTCTGACAAATCCCGCCTTCAGTTCGTATCCGGCGACAAGGTCCTGACATTCGAGAATGTTATCCGATAAGGGGTTTTGCATCGCACTCATCTCTTTCTTAGTTTAGGGTTCGATATTTCATCGATAGCGAAGTTCATCAACGCGAAAGAAGTGCCGATAAGGGCGATACAGATGCCGGGGGGAAGGAACCACCACCACGCGCCCGCCAAAAGGGCGCCGTTGGCTTGCGCCCAATACAGCATCGTTCCCCAACTGACGACGGAGACATTCCCCAACCCGATAAATTCGAGGGTCGCTTCACCAATGATCGCCCCCATCGTGGACGAGAAAAACGAAGCCATAACCAAAGAAATCATATTCGGCAAGATCTCTCGGAAGACAACGTAAGCGGGCTTCTCTCCAAGCGATTTCGAGACCTTCACGAAGTCTCGGTTTTTCAAAGAAACGACTTGGGAACGCAGCACGCGAGTGGGCCAGGGCCAACTCGTCAAGCCCAAGATCAGGATGATGGGAATCACCCCGCGTACAGTCACATAAGCCGCAATCACGATCATCAGCGGGAGAGAGGGTATGACCAGAAACACGTTCGTAAAGAGCGAAATGATGTCATCCACGAGACCGCCTAAATAGCCGGCGATCAGCGCCAAGCACAGAGATAAGACGGTGGTGAACAACCCGGTTACCAATCCGACCGTCAAACTGACGCGCGTTCCCCATATTAATTGTGAAAAGAGGTCCTGCCCCGAATGCGTTGTTCCCAAAAGGTGTTCCGACGAAGGTTTTCCTTTCAACGGCAGTTTTTTTGTGATGCGCTCGTAGGTCGTATGGACGCTTTGAGAGTATACCCGCTTCTCTGTCGACTCATCCAAATCCTCGCGGCTAATCGTTCGGGAGCGGTCTCGTTCTTCGCTCACCACCGTGATCGTTTCCACGCGATTGTTTTTAGGGTCATAAGGAGCGATAAACGGGGCCATGATGCCGACTAAGGCGAAGAACACGAGCAACAGCAAACCGAATAAGGCTTTCTTGTTTCCTAAAAAGAGCTTCCCGATATCTTTGAACATCAGCGGCCACCGTCCCTTACCCGCGGATCCAACAAGAGAATCGCGATATCGGCAATAAAGTTTGCGATTAAAACGGCGATCGAGATAAACAAAAAGATCGCCTGCATCATCGCATAATCTTTCGCCTGGACGGCCTGCCATAGCATCAGACCCACTCCCGGGTAAGCGAAAACCATTTCCGTAAGAAGGCCGCCGCCTACTACGAACCCCAGTGACATCGCAAAACTGGTGATAGAAGGTAATATCGCATTCTTGGCCGCGTACAGATTCTTAATCCGGCGCAAAGGCAGCCCTTTCGCCAGCGCGACGGTGATATAGTCTTCAGCTAAAACGTTGATCATATTGTTTCTCATCGTTAAGATCCATCCTCCGAGAGAGCTCACCGTAATGGTGGCGGCGGGCAGGAACCCGTGGTACAGAACTGAGAGGATGAAATCCCATCCGCCCCTTCGGACATAGATGGAATAGGCGTTACCGATCGGAAAAAGTTGCATTCGAAAGGCAAAGAAGTAGATGAACAGCAACCCCAGCCAAAAGTATGGGAAAGAGCGGATGAAGATAAAGGTACCCACCGTCAGCGTCGCCCACCGTTTATTTCGCGACCAGGCGGCGCCTATACCCAGGATCGTACCGATGAAAAAGCTGAAGATCGTCGCAAGTCCCATCAATCCGATCGTCCAAGGAATCGCGATCTTCAAGACATCTTTGACGGGCGTCGGGAAACGGGATAAAGAGATGCCGAGATCTCCCTTCAGCAAATTGAGAAAGTACTTCCCGTACTGAACGATCAGTGTATCTTTGGTATCCAACCCGAAGGCGATCCGTATCGACTCCATCGATTCGGGAGGAATACCCTGCATCCGGTCGATTAATTCTCTGGCAGGATCTCCAGGCATCAACCGCGGTAGGAAGAAATTCAACGTAATCGCCACGAAGAGGGCGAATAGCAACAAGCCGATCTTGCGCAAAAAGTATTTCACGATTTCCTCCCATCAAAGGAACGCCCACTGTCTCCTATCGGGTTAAAAGCCGGTGGACATGCGGCTTCTTGAAGATAGAGACGCCCTTTCGGGCGTCTCTATCTGTGTTTTGCTTTCACCCGCTTAACGCAGATGAACGTTTAACAACACCGGCAATTTGTGCATCCCGTTCGGGCTCGGGAAGCAGTACGGATTCTCTTCGTTCGGCCAACCGACGAAGAGTTTGGTGTTGTACTCGAACCAAGTCGGGTTGAAGAATAACGGCACGGAAGGCGAGTCTTTGATGAAAAGGGAAATCGCCTGGCTCAATATCTCGTCTCGCTTCGCTTCGATTGGTTCTTGGGTATAGCTGTCCAGCAGTTTTCCGATCTCTTCGCTCTTGTAGCGCATACCGTAGTAGTTGGCGGAACGTTCGCCCAAGGGCGCCCACGTTCTCGGGTGCGCGATATATTCGAGTTGGAAATACGGCCCTGCGCCCGTAACGGAAATCCCCATACACATCTCATAGTTGCCAAGGTAGAGATAGTTATCCACGTAAGGGGAAGGCCACGCGGCTTGCGTGACGATGGCTTCGATACCGACTTCCTTCAGTTGCCTGGCGATTTCCTCGCATCCGGTGATCCAGTCCGTCCATCCGGTCGGGACGTACAGGTTGAACGAAAGCTGCTTTCCGGCTTTCTCGTAGATGCCTTTGGCATTCAACCGATACCCTTCTCTTTCCAGCAACTCTTTGGTGTAATCGGGATCATACTCGATGCCGGCCTTATCCAAAGCTTCCTTCGCGAGGTGCAGGAAGGGCGTTTTCACCCAGCCGGGAGAAGAGGGTACGGCGCCGCTGGCCATAATTCGGGTGATCTCTTTGTTGTCCAGGGCGAAGTTCAAGGCGTAACGCACATTGTAGTTGTTGAAGGGTTCGCGAAGGTTATTCAGGTTCAAATAGACCAGATTCCCTTCGGGCAACCAGTACTTATGGTGTTCGGGATTGGCTTTGACGTAGACTTCATCGATATTGGCCACGAAATAACCTGCCCAATCGTATTCCCCGCGCGCCAGCCGCAGCCCCACTTGCTCGTTGGTGGTCGAAATGTATTGGATACCGTCGATATAAGGCAACGGTCTGCCGTCAGGAGCCATTTGCCAGTACCTCGGATTTCGGACGACTTTGAAAGACTGTTCTGTAAAAGATCCGGCTTCAAAGACAAACGGTCCGGTACCGATCGGCTGTATATTCCCCGTCCAGGTCAACGGATCGGCGACGCTTTTCCATACATGCTTCGGGACCATAAAAATATCGGCGACGCGGTAGATTAACGTGGTGTTGACGCGGTCGAAGACGAAGGTCACGGAATCGGAGGTCCTCGCGACGACATCGACTAACCCTTGCTTCCATATCGGGGCGATGTTGAGTCCGGGGAATTTTTTACCCAACTCCATTGTGAAAAGGACGTCCTGAATCGTAAACGGCGTTCCGTCGCTCCAAACAACATCCTCTCTCAGCGTGAGCGTCAGCTCTTTCAGGTCACTGGACCATTCGTAGGCTTTCGCCAGCCAAGGATGGAACTTTCCGGTTCCCTGGTTGTAGAATACCAAGGTTTCGTAGAAACAACCGACCGCCACTTCCAGAGAGTTCGGAGAGAAGGGGTTGAAGTTTTGTATCAATACCCCCTGTTTCATTGGCGTCACCCGCAGAATCCCCCCGCGTTTGATCGCTTCAGCGCCAAAAAGACTGCTCAGGACCATCAACAACAAAAGAGCCACTACACCTACTTTTTTCATGCCATTCCTCCCTTTCTTTTTGCTTTCACTGCGAAAGACATCATGTGAAGTTTGCCGTTCTCATCGGGAATAGATTTTCTAAAGGAGCCACGCCGTATCGTTCCCTTAGCCTATTATAAACTATCCGAATCAGAAATTCAATGACCCGTCAAACCGGTTATGCGCAAGAAAACGAAGGTCAGCAAGCAAAATCGGGTCTCGACCACTACGACCACTATATGAAGAACTGATCCGGGAGGTAATCAGCAATTGTCTATAAATATTTACCATAAGCCTAGAAAAACAGACGATACGGCCGATAACTGCCCATAGTTTTCCTTCATCGCCGATTTTCGCGTTTCAGTATCGACACAGGTGAACGGTATAATGTTGACGTTACCGTTAAGGTTAACATCGGAGGTGATCGTGAACCGGATTACGTTAAAGGACATCGCAATCAAGGCGAATGTCTCGCTGATGACCGTCTCACGCGTGCTGAACAACCGGCCGGATGTCAAACCCGAAACACGCAAAAAAATCCAAAACCTGGTGGTCGAATTAGGGTATATCCCCGACGCGAATGCGAGGGTTTTGAAGGGCGGGCGGAGCAATCGTATCGGGGTCGTCGTTTCCGATATCAAGAACCCTTTCTACTCCGAATTGGTAGGCGAAATCGAAGACCAGGCGGGAAGCCGAAACCTTTCTGTCGTTGTAGCCGACAACAACAAACGCATGGAAGGGGAAAGGGCGGCGATCCAGTCCTTGTTGTCCACCTTCGTGGATCTCTTGATCATCGCTCCGGAAGGGTATCGGACGGAACACCTCGACAGTTTGTTAAGAAAGGGGATCCCCTTTGTTTCTTTCGGCGTCCATTTTGAAAAAAAACCCTACAACGAGATCTGGATAGAAGACATTCTGGGCGGTGAGTTGGCAGGAAAACGGTTATTCGATCTGAAGATCGCGCGTCCATTGCTCCTGATGGGCCACCCGAAAAAAACAACAACGCTATCGCGGATAAACGGTTTCCTTAAAGGGTATACGGAGGCAGGCGGAAACCGCGACAACGTATCGATCGTCCACCTTGACGTCGATTGGCGTATTTCGGCGCGCTACGTAACCGACAACCTGATACGTGGCCGACACGACGGCGTCTTTTGCTACAACGATTGGATGGCGATGGGCGCTCTTCGGGCGCTTCACGGGTTGGGACTCACTCCAGGCGAACAGATACCCGTCATCGGTTATGATGACGTTTCCTTAGCGGAAGTCGTCGGTCTCACAACCATTAAGATTCCTATCCGAGAGATGGTCCAGGCGTTATTTCATATGATAGAGGAAAAAGAAGAAGGCAAGATTCAGTTTTCACCCAGTATCATATTGCGCGAAACCGCGTAAAACCTTGAGGAGGTGTGTTATGAAGTTAAAAACAGTATTACTCGTCATCTTGATTCTGACGATCGCCGTTTGCGGATTCGCCAAACGGCAACTGGTCATCAATTCCAACACGGGGGATCCTGAACCGAAAAGAGTCTTGAACTTGATCGTAGAAAAATTCAAAGTCGCTCACCCCGACATCGACGTCACGCTGAACATCTTCGCACACGAAGATTTCAAGATTCTCTTACGGACATGGCTGCCTTCCAGCAACGCTCCGGACGTCGTCACATGGTTCGCTGGCGAACGAATGCGCTATTTCGCCGAGAAAGGATTGCTGTATCCCGTGCGCGAAGTCTTTAAAGATGATTTCGAAGAGCTATTCCCGGCCGCCTTCAAGAGCGCTTGCTCTTACGGCGACTCCGTCTATTTCATCCCCGATTCTTGGTATTGGTGGGCGGTATATTTCAGAAAATCGACCTTCGCGGAAAACGGGGTTATGCCTCCGACAACTTGGGAAGAATTCTTAGAAGTGTGCGAAACCTTTAAGTCCAAAGGAATCACGCCGATTACCATCGGAACTAAATACTCCTGGACGACCGGCGCTTGGTTCGACTATCTCAACATGCGCGTCAACGGCCTTGATTGGTACATTCCGGTATTAGACGGGAAGGTCCCCTACACGGATCCGAAGATCAAAAAAGTATTCGAGTACTGGAAAGTGCTTGTCGAAAACGAATACTTCTTGGAGAATCACAGCTCCTTAAGCTGGCAAGAAGGATTGAATCCGCTCATCACAAAGGAAGCCGGCATGTACCTGATGGGTCAATTCCTAAAAGACTCCACTCCTAAAGAGATCCACAGCGATATCGATTTCTTCCGGTTCCCGGTGATCGACGCCAAAATTCCCCTCTACGAAGAAACCCCGATCGACGGATGGATGATTCCGGCGAACGCGAAAAACAAAGCCGAGGCTATCGAATGGCTCAAGTTCGTTGCGAGCGAAGAGATACAATCCTTTGCCGCGAAGGAGCTCGGACGGTTGGCAGCGAACAAGTTTGTCGCCCCTCCCAACGCGCACGCCAACAAGGGATTAACGATGATTATGCACTCCGCGGGCGTCATGGGCTTCTATGACAGAGACTCCGATCCAGAAATGGCAGAAAAAGGGATGAACGGATTCGTGGAATTTATGCTCTATCCGGAACGCATCGACACGATTTTGAAGAACCTGGAGGCCGATAGGCGCCGCATCTTCGGCCAATAAGCCTTCGTTTTGAATAAGGACGCCCTTCACGGGCGTCTTTATTCCTGCTTGGTTCGGATTGGGGCAGATGAAATCGCGCTTTATTGAGGAGGAAGAGAGTGACGCTTTCTAAAAAACACTGGTGGAAACCGTGGGCGTTTTTAGCGCTACCGTTGGTTATGTACGTTTTATGGGTGATTTGGCCGATTATCCAAACCTTCGCAACCAGCTTCGTAAAGTGGGATGGAATGGATCCGAACCCCATCTGGATTGGTTTCGATAATTTTACGTTGCTGTTTCGCGATGCTACCTTCTGGACTTCAATCAAAAACAATTTCTATTGGATGGTCTTCTTTTTAGGTATTCCTGTTCCTTGTGGCTTGTTCATCGCTTTGCTCTTCGACATGAAGTTGCCCGGAGGGAAGGTTTACAAGACGCTCTTTTATCTGTCTATGACCTTATCTTTTGTTGTTATCGGACAGATCTGGTCATGGATCTACCAGCCCCAATACGGCGCGTTGACCTCATTTGTGCGCCTATTCGGCTTCAATAACCTGGGAGAATTGCAGCAGAAGGCATTTTCAACGTTTTGTTTCGTGCTGATTCCTCTGCTGGCCGGTTTGGCGTGTTCGAAAGTGTTCTTCTTGCGCCGTCGGTCATCTGCGCTAAAAACGGTGTGGGTGACCCTTCTGTTCCTTGCGGGGTTGATCGCCCTCGCTCAGTGGATTAAAGGGTACTGGAATCCGCAACTGACAATCTCGAGAATCGCCAAACGGGGATTCCCGTGGATCAATGATCCGGATTTCGTTACGTTTTCCTTGATCTTCGCAGCGATCTGGAGACAGATCCCCTATGTGATGGTTCTGTTCTTGGCCGGCTTGAAGAATGTGCCTCCCGAATTGGTGGAAGCCGCCGTTGTGGATGGGGCGAGCTGGGGTCAACGTTTCTGGTATGTTTTGCTGCCGATGCTCAAACCGGCAACCATTGTCGCCATGACCATCAGCATCATCGATTCTCTGCGAGCCTTCGACATCGTCTATTCGATGACGCGCGGAGGACCCTTCAACTCTTCGAACGTCTTGGCGAACTTTATGTATATCGAATCCTTCCACAACTATCGGATGGGGTATGGTTCCGCAATCGCCGTGGTACAATTCGTTATCACCTTCGGCTTCATCGCCGTTTACTTGAATAACATACTCCGATCGGAGGCGAACGCATCATGACAAGGAAAAGAAAAGCGATGACTATCGGCTTTTTCTATATAACCGCCACATTGATCGTGGTGATCTGGTTGATTCCGTTCTTCATCGCCACCTTTACGGCAATGAAATCGATGGATGAGTTAATGAGCAGCCGCTATTGGTGGATGCCCCCACAAAAGACCGTTTTGGAAAACTTCTCAACCGCATGGCATACCGGGAATATGAAAACCTATTTTTGGAATACCTTTGTCGTTACGGTGCCCTCTGTTTTAGGCGCCTTGCTCTTATCCACGCTCTCGGCCTTTGCGCTCTCGTTCTACACCTTCCGCTTTTCTAAACCTGTTCTCTTCGTTTTTATCGGCGGCATGCTCATTCCCTTCCAAATGCTGCTGATTCCGGTTTTCAAGTTCTCTCAATCGATCGGGGTCTATAATACTCATTTCGGTCTGATTTTGTTTCATATCGCCTTTCAGTTGGGATTCTGCACTTTTTTTCTTCGGAATTTTATGAAATCCATCCCGGTCAGTCTCTATGAATCCGCCCGAATCGACGGGGCGAAAGATCTCACCATCTACTGGAAGATCGCTCTCCCGCTTTCAGTGCCTGCCGTCGCCGCTTTGGGCATTTTGGAGTTCACCTGGATCTGGAACGATTATCTTTGGTCCCTCATTCTGCTTCAATCGGACCGATTAAAAACCATCACGGTCGGATTGGTCAGTTTGCAGGGACAATATGTGAGCAGTTGGAATCTGATCGCCGCCGCCTCGCTGATAACGGCCGCGGTACCCTTAGCGGTATTTCTGATCTTCCAACGATACTTCATCGAAGGGTTAACCGTCGGGGCGGTAAAAGGGTAACCGCTCACCGTTACGGATCGTTGTGATCGCCAAAAAGCATAAGGAGGCATACGATGTTAGGCGTTGATTATTACCCGGAACACTGGCCGCTTGAGCGGATTGACAAGGATTTAGCCATTATGAAAGAGAACGGATTAGAGCTGATACGCATCGGAGAATTCCTTTGGTCGAAACTCGAATCGAAAGAGGACCACACCGATTTTTCTCTTCTGGATACGCTCTTTTCGCGTTGCGAAGCGCTCGGGTTGAATATTGTCTTGGGGACGCCTTCCGCTACGCCTCCGGCTTGGTTGATCCGGAAACACCCGGATGTTCTCCAAAAAGATTCTCTCGGGCATGAGAGGCCTTTCGGAAGCCGGAGGCATTACTGTCTCAACAGCGTGGTATACCGCTCTTACGTTCGAAATATGGTAGAGCGTTTGGTCAAAAGGTATGGCCAGGCTTCGGCTTTGTACGCTTGGCAAATCGATAATGAATTCGGATGTGAGGATACGACCTACTGTTACTGCGAAAAATGCGATCAGGCCTTTCAACGCTTTTTGGAACGCAAGTATCAGGAGATCGACGTTTTGAATCAGGCTTGGGGAACCGTTTTCTGGTCACAGGAATACACCGGTTTTTGCGAAATCCGTACCCCCCGCCGAACAAACGCGCGGCTCAATCCTACCCATGTCTTGGATTACTACCGATTTTCAACCCATACGGCAAATACTTTCGCCCAGGATCAGATCGATATCATCCGCGCCGGTTCCAAAGCGCCGGTCACGCATAACTTTATGGTTGGTTTCACCGAACTCGACTATGTCGCGCATCACAAACTCTATGATTTTGTTTCTTATGACAACTATCAACCGACGGAGCGCTATGATCCGCTGATTTCGGAGTTCAACTTCGATTTGATGTGGTCGCTCAAAGAAAAGCCGTTCACCGTCATGGAGCAACAACCGGGACGCGTGAACTGGCAGGAGCGGAACCAATACTATCCTCCTGAATGGCTGCGATCCACGACAAAACAGGCCTTCGCGTTCGGAGCCGAGAACGTCGTCTATTTCCGTTACCGCCCGTTATACAGCGGAGCGGAGCAATACCACAGCGGGTTATTGGATTACACGGGAAATCCCGATAAAAGCGCGCGGATAAAAGTCGTTAAAGACTTGGCGGCGGAGAATCTGAAACCTCGAAAAACGTCCGCGAAAACGGGAGTGTTTTTTGACTACGAAAATGTCTGGATGCACCAAATCAACGCCGTCACCAAAGACTTGAACTACCTCGAAAAGGTTTTTGAAGTCTATGCGGCGATGAGAAGCCTCGGATACGATATCCAATTCTTCTTCAGAGATAGCGACCTCTCGCAATATGAAAGGGTATTGCTGCCTTACGCGATCCATATTCCAGAACAGATACGGCGACAACTGCACGCCTTTCCGGGCAAAGTATTTCTCACGTGCGCTTCCGACTTAAAAAACGAAATGAATCATATCCATTCCGATCGAAGCCTCGGCTTCAACTTTCCTACCCTTTCTTTTGAGATTCGCGACTTTGGCGCACTCTCGAAAATGCCGGTTCAGTGGATGCCCCCCGAAGGTATCGCCGGGGCGCTGCCCGAGCGCATCGAAGGATCCGTCTGGTATGAAGAGATTGGGTTGAGAACCGGCCGCGTCTTAGGTCAATGGACGGGACCGTATCCCGGTCCGGCTATCTTAGGTTCGGAGGATCGGCGCCTCGTGTACGCGGGTACCTGTTTCCCGCCCGAAACGTTGCGCGGGATCCTTCACTATTGGCTTCAGGGGTAGTTGCAGGCTTCAAGCGCAGTGGTCCGGCGCCGGCACCGAATATATTTCTTCGCTCGATCTTGAAGGGAGGATGACGCGCCGTCGGGAAGTCTCGTTTTCAGAAGTTTTCATCCCCCGTTATCAGAATAGCAAAGGGCGTTTTTAGATTCCCGGCCTTTCGAATCGGGTATTTTATGCTATAATTTCGGTAGTGTGAGGGGGGCGAGAAGCGTGGCAAAGAAATATATCGTCGTCACCGGCGGCGTGTTAAGCGGTATCGGCAAAGGGATTCTGTCCGCTTCCACCGGGCGGCTGTTGAAAGAGTTGGGGATCCGTGTCCTCGGGGTAAAGATCGACCCGTACTTGAACATGGATGCCGGAACGATGAATCCGAATCAGCACGGTGAAGTTTTTGTCACCGAAGACGGTTATGAAGCCGATCTGGATCTCGGGCATTACGAGCGGTTCATCGGGCTTAATATGCGAAAAGAGAACAATATCACTGCTGGCCAAGTCTATTCCTCCGTGATTGCCAAGGAACGAGGGGGAAAATACCTTGGATCAACCGTCCAGATCGTCCCTCACGTCACCGCCGAAGTCAAAGAAAGGCTGAACCAAATCGACGCCGAGGTCGTTATCATAGAGATCGGCGGCACGGTTGGCGATATTGAAGGAGAGGTTTTTCTCGAAGCCATCCGAGAGATGGCTCTGGAGAGAGGGAAAGACAACTTTCTATTCATTCATATTACCTACGTTCCATTCTTGAAAGTAACCAGCGAATTCAAAACCAAACCCACCCAGCAATCGATTCAACTCTTGAGAAGAATCGGGATCCAGCCGGACATCATCGCTGCGAGAAGCGAACTGCCGATAGAACCGCCCGAAATACGGAAAATCGCGCTGTTTGCGGGTATAAGGCCGGAGATGGTGATCAATCTGCCGGACAACAAGAACGTCTACGAGGTCCCGAGAAACCTCTATAACATGCGTTTCCACACGATCATCCTGGAGCGCCTTCAGTTAACCGCCTCCCAGGATTTCCACTGGGAATACCCGACGATTTTTAAACCGCAAAAAATCGCGATCATCGGAAAATATCTCGGTACGGACGATGCCTATAAAAGTATCATCGAATCGATCTTTTTATGCGGGGTCGAAAAGCCAACCCTGGTGGACGCCCAAGAGCTGGAGGAGATGAATGATGAGGAGGTCTCCCTCCTTCTCAAGGATTTCGGCGGGTTGATCATTCCGGGAGGGTTCGGAAAGCGAGGCATTGAAGGGAAGTTAAGAGCGATACGCTATGCTCGGGAACGTAGAACACCGCTGCTCGGAATCTGTCTTGGGATGCAGTTGATGATCATCGAGTTCGCGCGAAACAAGCTCGGTTGGAAAGAGGCCGACTCTTCGGAGTTTGACGCGCAAACCAAGCTTCCACTTATCGATATGATGGAAGAGCAAAAAAAGACCCTGCAAATGGGCGGCACGATGCGGCTGGGAGCGCAGCGGACGCCGATCTTCGGGAACACAAAGCTTTCCAAAGCCTACGGATACCAGGAAGAAGCCTACGAACGGCATCGGCACCGGTACGAAGTGAATTGGGAGCTATGCCGGCCGTTTCTTAAGTTCAAAGAAGAGATTCTTCCTGAAGATATCGATCAGTGCTTGATCGTCGGTTCGAAGAGCGAGTTCGTGGAATCCGTCGAATTGGAAGACCATCCGTTTTTCATCGGCGTGCAATATCATCCGGAATTCCTATCTAAAGTGGGGCACCCGCACCCGCTTTTCTTGTCTTTTATCCGGTCTATCACCGGAGAATCCAAAGGGGGGTCATTGTGAAAAGAGTACTGCTAACGGTTTTTTTTGCTGCCGCGTTGCTGTGCGCCATCACCGTCAGCGCCGATGGTTTTGGGATCGGAGTTGGCGTTGGACAGCCTTCCGGACTCAATTTCCGCTATGAGATGACTTATGAGATGTCGCTCCAAGGGGGAGCCGGGTACGCTTTCTTTTGGAATCCCAAAGGCGTCTACTTAAACCTCGATCTGGTCTATTTTTTTCGCCAGCTCATCCCGCTCGGGAAAGGCAACTACCTGCCCCTATACGTCGGCGGCGGGTTATGCGAAATTCTATGGTTGGAGGAAGACGAGGGTAAAAAATCCCTCGCTTCCTTAACAGCGATCGAATTCCCGATCGGCATGTACTATCCCATTCCGTTGAACGGGAAAAATCATGTGGAGATCTATGGTCAAGTCCGGCCGTCCGTAAGCCTCTTCGGAGAAGACAATCTATTCTTCGTGTCCGTAGACCTCGGCGTCCGTTTTCATTTTTAAGCTAAAAGTCCGTCTTACAAATAGGTTTCTGATTACCGCGGAAAGAGCGCGAAATTTTTTCGCATTCATTCTCGGGATCAATCGTTACCTTTCCGTACTCATACAACGACCGCAAATCGCAGCATCCCATAATCAAAGAAGAGAATTCCGCGATGCCAATTCCTATGGTGACCGATGAAGGATGACCGGTTTGGTACAAACGCCCTTCGTGAAGCGCGGTGGCGAGGGTCTGGTTTCCTTTTGAGAAAAAAGTATCTTGAATCTCCCATCGGATAAAGGCGGTTGCGGGAGCCTCCGGAGTTAAACCTTTCGTCGTCACTTCTATAAAAGCGTTCGGATCCAATAGGCGATACATCAACCCGACTCCAAAGGTACCGCACTGATGGTATACGGAAGGAATGAGCTCATCGGAACCGTCTCTCGGGTCTGGCGTTAATACATGAAAAGATTCGTCTTCAGTTAATACGATGATTCGGTGAATCTGGTCGCTCTGGCTGTTCAAAAACGCGCACATCTCTTCGAAAACAGATCTGTCTTCATTCACCCATTCGAGAATTGCCAGGTTATTTTTTACAAAATTCGTGTTTGAAGCGTTTTCAAACCGAAAAACTATATACCCGCGGAGCGCTCCGTTTTCGCGATACCCAACCGCGTGATTCGCGGGATTTGACACGAGGAGGGTCATTTCCTTCTTTGACTTCGCGATCAGTCCATGCGTTTTTTGATAGACCCGGTGATAGCTGCTGAGCATCAGGTCGGCATCGGCTTCGCCAAGCATTTCCAAGTGCGATTTTTTTGAACCGGCCGGGATAGCGGCGGGCTTTAGGACGTAACGAAAGCGTTTCGGACCGACTCCGTATCCCATTTTCGCGTAAAAATCGGGGCGGAAGGGATACAGCAACGCGAGGTTTTGTCCGCGTTGAACCGCCTGATCGTGGGCATAAGCGATCATGGTTTTCGCGATATGCTCCTTCTTGTGCGTCAAATGAACGGCAACGCCGCCGATTCCGCAAGCCGGGACGAAACGACCATACGCGTTTATCGTGTACGCGTAGAGGATCATAGACCCTAAAAGCTGCTCCTGGACAAAATAACCGAATAATTGGCTGGGGGATTCCGGTGTGTTTTCGCGCAAACGGTTCTGCAGTTTTTCTCGTCTCTCCGAGGTGATCGGGAACCGAGGGTAGGCTAGGTGATCGAGTTTGAGGTACGCTTCGGATTCATATACCGTTAACAATCGGATCGTATCCATTTTTCCTCCCGCAAGGGTTATTTTCTCTCCATTTCCTCGTTGATTATATCAGACGGGGGAGTCCGCCGATTCATGCTATAATCGGTCAACATTTTCTGTTTTGTACCGAAAGGGGGAAAACCGTATGAAAACATGCATTTTATTCGCCGGTAAATACGGATCGACAGAACATATCGCCAAAATGATCAAAAACAAATTGGGAAACGACGCGGTCGTTATCAACCTGAGAGATAAAAAAAAACCAGACATCTCCTCCGCCAAGTGCGTCATCATCGGCAGCGGCGTGTATATGGGAAGGGCGCGGAGAGAGGTGCGCAACTTCTGTAAAAACCACGTAAACGAACTCGGTGGCAAGAAAGTGGCTCTTTACCTTTGCTGCATGGAAGACAAGGAAGTAGAGGTCGAGAAGTACTTTCAAAAAGCCTTCCCGGAGCCGGTGCTTTCTAACTCCGTCACTCACCGCCGGTTCCCTGGCGCGCTGGTCCGGTTGGAAAGAGAAGGGGCGATGGTGCGCAGTATGTTCGAACAGATGACGAAAACCAATGCTGAGCGGAAAGAACCCGTTGAGCAATGGGTCAGCGCCTTCGTCGATGCGATCAAACCTTAGGGTAGCGACGGTCATTAGGAGGTGAAGGCTTCGAGCCTTTAGAATGCCTGGCAAAAAAATCATAGGACCCACGTTTAACGAGATGCTGCATCCGGAAACCATTCCGGAAGAGCTCAGAAAAGCCGCGCTAAAAGCGAAGCAACATGATCCGCTTGATCCGATCAACTTCTTCAACATCACCTGGAAAAACGAGAAGAACGAGATCGCCTATCGTGTGCTGCCGAAACAGATCACCGGCGTTCCCTGCAATATCGTCATTCTGTACGGAAAAGACTTCCCAACCGGTTCCCATAAAGTCGGCGCAACCTACTCGATCTTGATAGAGAAGGTCATTCGAAATGAGGTCGACCCTTTCTATCACCGCCTCGTGTGGCCATCCACCGGGAATTACGGGATCGGAGGCGCCTGGGTAGGTTGTCGAATGGGTTTCGATTCCCTCGTGATCCTTCCGGAGCTGATGAGCCAGGAACGGTTTGACATCATCTATTCTTATGGTGCGAAGGTCATCGCCACTCCCGGATGCGAGTCCAACGTCAAAGAAATCTACGACAAAGCCAAGGAGCTTAAGCGTGAAGACCCTGACAAAGTGAGGGTTCTAAACCAATTCGAAGAGTTCGGCAACTATCGTTTTCATTACTACGTCACCGGAAACACCCTGATCGAACTCGCCGGGATACTAAAAAAGTCAGGTATCGGAAACGGGGGGATCTCTTCTATCGTCTCCTCTATGGGATCCTCCGGTACGATCGCGTGCGGAGACCGCCTGAAAGAAGTTTTTCCACACTGCCGAATCGTTGGCTCCGAGCCCATACAATGTCCAACGGTCATACAAAACGGCTACGGGGGCCATGATATTCAAGGAATCGGGGATAAACACGTTACCTGGATCCACAACGTGATGAATATGGACGCCATGGTCGCCGTGGACGATATGGAGTCCAAACTTGGTCTTCAATTGTTGACCGATCCCGTCGGAAAAGCCTATCTGCAATCCATCGGGATCTCGTCCATCGACGTGGACGGAATGGCATCCGTCTTCGGCATCTCCGGGGTATGCAACGTTTTGAGCGCCATAAAGGTAGCCAAATACTACGACCTTACAGAGGAAGACACGATCGTGACGATTGCCACCGACAACATCGGTCGCTATCACAGCGTAATGGAAGCGTTAGAGCATCAGTTCGGCAAAATGAGCCAGACCAGAGCCGCGGTCCTCTATGAAAAAATCTTCATGGGAGTTCGAACGGATTGGCTCCAGGAGGGCACGTACGAGGGGCGGAAACGGTGGCATAACCTAAAGTACTATACGTGGGTCGAGCAACAAGGCAAAACGGTCGAAGAGCTTAATGAAACGAGAAGACCCGCCTTCTGGAAAAAACAGCGGGAAATCGTTGAAGAGACCGACGCCCTTTTGCGCAGGTATCGCGCGAAGCTCGGTTCTCCGGTTTAGTCGGCGCTCAGAAAATCGATAAGGTATCGCTCGCGAAGCTACAGAGCGGCGGCGCACGATGTCCGTGGTTCCTTTAAGCCGCTTGTGGAGAGTGTTTATTCGCTGTTTTTATACTTGACGTTAGCGTTTTAATTTGGTACAATAAGGAAACAATATACGATTACGGTTTCGAGGGCGTCGCCCTCGAAACTTTTTCTGGTGAGAATAGATGGATAAGAAAGAGAGAGAAGAGATCATCCGAAAGCTCGTTCGAGAAGAAGGGTTTGAACTCTACGCCTACCGATACTATCCGGGAAAGAAGAGCGCGCGGCTGTACCTCGCGATAGACCATTTGGATCGGAAGATCGGCTTATCCGATTGCGAAGCGGTTTCAAAACGTATAGGGGACTTTTTCGATCAAGAAAACTGGTTTGATGCCCCTTACACCTTGGAGGTCTCCTCGCCCGGCGCCGAACGCGAATTGAGAACCGAAGCGGACTATTGCCGCTTCGTTGGCGAAGCGGTGAAGGTGGTCTTGAAAGAAGCCTTAGACAAGCGAAGCGTGTTTATCGGCCGCCTATCCAGGGTATCTCTTGAGGAGCATCAAATCGAAGTACGCGAGAGGGATTCCGCCCGTACCTTTACCATACGATTCGATCAGATAAAAAAAGGGAACCTATACCTGGAGGTATGATGGTATGAACATCCAATTGATCAACGCTTTGGAGCAATTGCAGGAAGACCGGGGAATATCTAAAGAAGAGGTCATCGACGCGCTGGAAAAGTCCCTTAAAGTCGCCTATAAAAAATCTTTCGGAGAAGAAGAGAACGTGGAAGTGAAGATCGACCACCGCAACGGGGAAATAGCCGTCTTTCGCCTTTTTGAAGTGGTCAAGGAGTTGTCGGAAGTAACCGACATCAACAAAATTCACGTCGATGAAGCGCGAAAGATCGAACACCTGGTCGCTCCGGGGGACACGCTTCGGCAGAAAGTGAACGTTAAGAAGTTCAACCGTATCGCCGCTCAAACGGCTAAACAAGTACTCATACAAAAAATCCGGGAACTGGAAAAAGAAAGCTTATTCACGCAATACAAAGACATGAACGGAAAGGTGGTTACCGCTGAAATCATGCGGGAGACGCGCGATGGGTATGAAATCCGCATCGGTAAATTGGATACAACGATCTCCTTCGACCATCTGTTGCCTACCGACCGCTTTAAGAACGGCGATCTCGTCAAGGTGTTGGTAGAATCGATCGATCGCCGGAACAGAGGGGCCGCGATCAAAGTAGACCGTGTGTCCGCGGCCTTCGTTCAGCAACTGTTGACGCTGGAAGTTCCGGAACTGGAGAACGGGATAATGCAAATTAAAGCCATGGCGCGAGAAGCCGGAATCCGGACCAAGATCGCGTTGGTTTCCGGAAACCCGCAGGTGGACCCGATCGGCGCCAGCATCGGGGAAAGCGGAGGCCGCATCGCCTCCGTTGTCCGTGAACTCAAAGGGGAAAAGATTGACGTGTTCTATTGGTCGGATGACGTGAAGGAGCTCATCAAGAACGCGTTGGCGCCCGCAGAGGTTCTTGAGGTTGAGATCGTCGATACGGACAATCGCATCTCGCGTGTCTGGGTGCCTCCGACACAGTTATCGTTGGCAATCGGAAAGGGTGGCCAAAATGCCCGATTGGCAGCTAAACTGACGGGTTGGAAGGTAGATATCAAACCGTTGCTGGAATAAGCGGTTTTCACGCATACTGACGCATACGCGCGTATACCCAAGCATGCCCAAGATAGGTCCGGAAATCGAATCGCCTTATCGACTATGCCGTCGTTTTCTTTCTGGCGCTTGTTTGCGATTCAGAGGGCGTCTTTGATATACTCGACCGGAAAAAGCCGCTTTCTAAAATTTTTTGGAGGTGTATGAATGGCAAAAACGAAAGTTCTTATTATGGGCGCCGCCGGACGCGATTTTCACAATTTCAATACCTTTTACAGAGGCAACCCGGACTACGAAGTGGTCGCATTCACGGCAACCCAAATCCCCGGTATTGAAGGAAAGGTTTACCCAACAGCCCTTGCCGGCGATCTTTACCCCAACGGCATTCCGATAGAAGCCGAGGCCGATCTGAAAGAACTGATAAAAACGCACAAAGTTGATCAAGTGGTTCTCGCCTACAGCGATCTCCCGTTCTCTTACGTCATGGAGAAGTCTTCCTTAGTCAACGCTTGCGGAGCCGACTTCGTGCTCATGGGTCCGAATCACACGATGATCAAGTCCACGAAACCGGTAATCGCGGTTGTTGCGATCAGAACCGGTTGCGGGAAGAGCCAAACCACCCGCAGAGTTCTGGATATCCTGCGTAACCACGGGAAAAAAGTGATCTCTATCCGTCACCCGATGCCTTATGGAGACCTCGTAAAGCAGAAAGTACAACGTTTCGCAGACTACTCCGATTTGGACAAACATGAGTGCACAATCGAAGAACGCGAGGAGTACGAACCGCATATCGATAGGAAATCCGTCATCTACGCCGGCGTCGACTACGAGGCGATCATTCGAGAGGCCGAGAAAGAGAGTCCCGACGTCATTCTTTGGGATGGCGGCAACAACGACTTCCCCTTCTACAAACCGGATCTTTGGATTACCGTTGTCGATCCTCATCGCCCCGGCCACGAATACTCCTACTATCCCGGCGCCGTCAACACCCTCGCCGGTGACGTCGTCATCATCAACAAAGAAGAGACGGCCAATCCCGAAGACATTCAGAAAGTGCGTTTACAGGTTCAGAGCCTGAATCCGAACGCAACGATCATTGATGCCGCCTCTCCGATCTTCGTGGAGAACTACCAGAAAATCAAAGGCAAAAAAGTGCTCGTGGTTGAAGACGGCCCGACCTTAACCCACGGCGGCATGAAATACGGAGCGGGCTTTGTGGCCGCCCAAAAATTCGGAGCCGCGGAGATCATAGATCCCAGACCTTTCTCGAAAGGGTCGATCCTCTCCACTTACGAAAAGTACAACCACTTAGACAAGATCCTGCCCGCGATGGGCTATGGGTCGAAGCAGATGAAAGAACTCGAAGACTCCATCAACGCCGCGCCAGTCGATTTAGTCATCATCGGAACCCCAATCGACCTAACCCGAGTCATCAAAATCAACAAACCGGCCCTCAGAGTTCAATATGAGCTTCAAGAGATCGGAAAGCCGGACCTGGAAGACATCCTGCAGGGGTTTATGAAGAAACACAATCTATAACCTGAAATCCAAATCATCGAATCGCCGGGGGAGGTCCCCCGGCTTTTTTTATGATATAATCATAAAGAGGATGCCTATGAAAAAGAAACTGGCTGTTTTTATCGCAATAGGTTTATGCTTGTTTTTATGTTCGGGTTGTTTTATTCAGGAAACGCTTTCCTATATACAAAGCACGGAGGATATCATCAATACCGTCTACGTGTTAGGAATCGTGGGGTTTGTTGCCGGCTGGCTGTATACGCACCCCAAATAAACTCCAGATAACCGGAACCTCTTTCTCGAGTAAAGCAACGAAACGGACTCATGGTACAATTTCGGTCTTTTTTATTCGGTTCGAGCGATCCGGACTATTTTTTTCTGGAATTTTCGCGCCTTCCGCCTGAAGCGCTTCCGGCCAATGACAAAAGGAGACGGAAATGGCAAAAAATACGTTCGTTTGTTTCTTTTCCTTACTGCTCGCAGCGTCGATCGGTCTTTCTTTTACGGTCTGGGTTTCTTGGGAAGGTGAGGACTGGTATCGGAAAGTCGCTCAGGAGTATTCCAAAACCGCGAAAGTCCCGGTGGAGATCGTTCAAATACCTTCTCCGGATCAAAAACTCCGGGTGGCGATGAAAACGCCGGATACTTTGCCGGATCTGTGTTTGATTAAAAGCGACTATTTTCCATCAATCGAGCCGATCGTTCTCCCAATTCAACTGGAAAGATTCCCGCGATATGCGGATCGTTTCGTGGCGATTGGCAAAGAAACCTATACCTCGGGCGGCGAACTACGCGCGGTTCCTTTTTACGCCGATACGCAAGTGCTTTACATACAAACCCGGGTCTTTGAGCGATATGGCATTCCGATACCCCAAAACGATTGGGACGTGCAGGATCTTGAGGCCTTGATGGCCCGCTTGCACGCTCAGGGAGTGATCCCCATCGGCTGGGGGTTCAATTCCCCGTATATCTTCCAAGGGTTGCAGGAAGGGTACGGCCGCTCTTTTTTACAAGATGGCGCGATCCAGGTTTTCACTGAAGAAAACCTTCTCCTGTTGACCAAGCTCCGCGCCTGGGTCGTTAACGGCTGGTTCAAGGACTATCCGCAACGGCCGGGATTAGTAAGAGATTTCTCATCCGGAAAAGTCGCGATGATTCCTCAAGGCAGCTTTCTGATCCCCAATTTTATAGAAGCGGAGGTCCCTTTCACCGTCGTCGCTTTGCCTTATCCTTGGAAGTCCGTTATCGACACCAAAGCCTGGGTCATCTTTAAAAACGAAGAGCTCGTCTATCCCTTCCTTTCGTTCCTTTTCGAGCGGATGCAGGAACTGTGCGCGGCGCATATGAAACAGAGCTTGATCGCGGGGATTCCTTCGGCCGAGCGTTATCACGCGGTTTTCGAGAAAGCGTTGGAAAACAGCCTCGTTCAGCCATCCACGCCGGCCTTTTCAGAAGGCTATTGGACGGCAATGAAAGCTTGTTTGGAACTTAGCCTTCGGGGAGAGGGAGAACTTCAACCCCTTTTATCCACCGCTCAAGCGTACATTGATCAGTATCAATGATCTTTTTTTTACCTTTTGCGCTGCTGATCGTCGGAATGACACTTTTTCCGGCGCTATTCTCGGGGTTCGCGGGCGGACAGCAAATCCGTTTTGACCTTTTTTGGGCCTTGTTTCGCGACGAGTCTTTCCGGCTTTCAGCGCAAGTGTCTTCGCTCTATGCCTTTTTTTCGATGCTACTGGTGTTTTTATGCGGGTCTACCGCCGCTTATATCCTCTTTCGATTACCTCTTTTCTGGCGCAAAGCGAGTTTTGTCTTCTTATTCACGGTATGGGCGCTCCCTTCTTTCGTCTCCTTGCCACTCTATCGCGCTATCCTTTTAAACACAATAGAGAATCCGATCGCTTCTGGATTCGCGGCCTTTTTGTCTATACTTTTCGCGCGTTTTTGGGTAGACTTCCCGATGATGACACTAATCGCGCTGGCGCTGTACGAGAATCTGCCTCCTTCTTACGATGAAAGCATGCGAATGGAAGGGGCCGGAACGATTGACCGCTATTTTTCGCTCTTCTTTAAAATCGCGCAAAAGAGCCTTGTGGGGTATCTTTGCGTATCGTTTTTAGATGCGTTGCGAGAGGTGAATATCCCGATGATGCTCACGGAAGGGCGGCCTTTGCTCGCGGCTGGTTTTACCCCTTATGGCATTGCGGGTGCGACCACAACGATGGGCTTCTTTTTGAAAAACAACCTACTGGACTTTTCCGCGACTAACGCATGGGCGTTTTTATGGTCCCAAAACATCGTGGTGACGATTACGCTATTGGCGTGCTTCTGGTTTATGCATCGATTATTCAAGAATCCCGGTAAATCGTTCTGGATTTGGTGCGGGTTGGAAGTTTGCTGGAGTTGCTCGGGAGGGGCTTTGATATATTTACTCGCTCTGCCTTTCAAAGATTGGGAGCGAAAAGGGCAGCTATTGATTTGCGCTGGAATCGCCGTCGTGTCGTCATTTGTTCACCAGAATATCTCCCCGTTCTCGACGATCCTTTGGTTTATTCTTTTTTACCGATTCTTTCCTTTTGGGAAAACACTCGAAAGAATCCTGTTCTTCATCAACGCCGCTCTTGCGGCGATATGGCTTGCGCTCAGCGGGATCGCCTTGTTCTTTCTGGTCTGGCTTTCTTTTTCCCGCTACCGCTATCTCCCTCCCTTTCCGGCGATCGGGGAGGTTTTCTCAAACCTTCGCTGGACGAACTACACTTATCTCTTCGAATCGGGGTTCTTCATCAATTTGAAAAACAGTCTTTGGTTAGGATTGGGAAGCGGCTCGTTAGGGGTTCTCATCTTTTCCATGGCGGCTTACGCAGCCCTGAAAAAACCGCGATACTACACCTTCGCGAAAGGATTGATCAGTTTGACGCTCGTAATGGCGGGGATGAACACCTTAGTCCCTCTCATTTTTACATTGGATGCGCTTCGCGGTTTAAACCGTTTCTTCCCGATTATTCTCATCATCGCGAATCAGAGCGCTCCGATCGCGTTTATGACCGCTTACTTCGCCTTCCGGCAGATCGACAGAACCTATGCCGAACTCGGACAAATAGACGGTGCGACGCGTTGGCAGCTCTTTTGGAAGATCCTTTTCCCCCTAACGATTCCGACCGTATCGGTTTTATTTTTATACCTATTCATTAAAGGTTGGTCGAGCTTTATCGCGCCGCTGTTGATGATCTCCTCACCGGAAAAGTATCCGGTCTCCTTGCGGCTCTATGACTGGGCGGGTAACCCGGCTTCGCATGACCCGAAGTGGGGCGTTTTCGCAGCCGGAGCTGTTTTGACCGTAGCGGTCATGGCGGTTTGCTCCATTCCCTTACCGGCATTGATCCGTAAACGCTGGTCGTCTGGTTAACCGACGACCAGCCCACACCACGAAGGGGTTATTTCAATACCCCACACTCTTTTCCTACCTCTTCAAAGGCTCGAATCCCGTAATCGAGGTCTTCTTTGCTATGGGCCGCGCTTATGATGACCCGTATTCGCGCTTTCCCTTTCGGTACTGTCGGAAACCCAAGCGATTGCGCAAAGACGCCTTTTTCGAATAGAGTACGGCTGAACTGACTGGCTAAAGGCGCTTCATAGAGCATCACCGGCGTAATGGGAGTCTGCGTATGGCCGGTGTCGAATCCCAAGCGCGCCATACTCGACCGGAAATAATCGGCGTTCTCCCATAGTTTTTTTACCAACTCGTCGCTTCTCTCCAGGATTTTGACCGATTCGATCGCAGCCGCGGTATCGGCGGGACTCAAAGAACTGCTGAACAAAAAGGGGCGCGCTTTTTGCTTCAGGTAATCGATCAGCGGTCTTTTCCCGGCGACGAACCCGCCGATCACTCCAAAAGCCTTCGAGAGCGTCCCAACTTCAATGTCGACCTCCCCGTGCAGATGGAAATGGTCGACGATCCCGCGCCCGTGGGAGCCCAAAACCCCTTCGCCGTGAGCGTCATCCACCAGGAGGATGGCTTGAAACTCTTTGGCCAAAGCCACGATCTCCGGCAACGGCGCGATATCGCCATCCATACTGAAGACCCCGTCGGTGATGATGATTTTTCGACGAGCGCCTTCTAACTGGGCTTTTCGCAACTGTTCCCGCAAGTCCTCGGTATCCTTATGCTTCCAAACGAAACGCATCCCTTTTGTCAGGCGCGTTCCATCGATAATGCTGGCGTGATTCAACTCATCCGATAAGATCGCGTCTTGTTCGCTGACTAAGGGGGCAAGAACGGCTTGATTGGCTGTAAAACCCGATTGGAGCATAATCACGGCTTCCACTTTTTTGAAAGCGGCCAATCTATCTTCCAGTTGCGTGTGTAAAGACATCGTCCCCGCGATCGTCCGAACCGCCCCCGGACCGACACCCCAGTATTGTATCGCTTCGATCGCCGCCTGTTTCATAGCGGGATGATTGGCCAACCCCAAATAGTTGTTGGAAGACAGGTTGAGCACTTTTTTCGACTGTATCGTCAACCAGGGGCCTTGCGGCCCTTCCAATGTCCTGACCCAAGTGTACAATCCCTTTTCTTTCGCCTCTTCCATCTCATTCGTTAGTTCCATCCAATCCTGCATGATTCCAACTCCTTTCTACTGTTTTTCCGCGGACGACCGCTATCGTCCGTTTTCTTTCGTCTCCAAACCCAATGAACTCCTCAGACTGGAAAAGGTACAGATCCTTTGTCTTGATTCGATTCAATGAAGACTTAATCATCTTTCCGTAAAACCGTACGGAGGGTAGTTCGCCAAAGGGACCACAATACGCTTCTACACTATCCCTTACCGAATAGTAAAGGGATTTCTTCGAGATCCAAAACTCCAGCTCTTCGGGATAGCGGGAAAGATTGAGGAAACCGTTTTCCGATAGCCGAAGCGCTTTCGAGAAAAGCTTTCGCGTTTTATCGGAGTTGACCCGCGCCACCGGTTCCAACCGCTCATAAATGTGCAATAACCGAAAGAGATCGGTCGCGTCTTTTTCCTCCAAATCTCTCATACAAAGGGTCGTAACCGCGCCTGCCGTTTGGAAATACAGCTCTCCTTTTTCGGAAGAGACGCCTATCTTGAGTTCGTTAACGTCGATGAGCGAACACGCTTTCACGAAATGGCGGATGCTGGCGTAGGGGATTTGCACTGCCAAGAAGGTGCCGTCATCGAAACGGCGAATCGGGATTTCACTGTTAAATAACGCGAAACTATCCTGTTCCACGGATACAACGGCGAAGCACCCGTCATAGTCGATTAAAAAGACCCGCTCTAAAGAGGGAAGAGATACCGTGGCGAAGTCAATACCGTTTAAAAACGACTTGAATGGGACGGTACATAGCGGATCCGGAAAGGTTATGTCTTCTATCCGCCGGTCCTCGCCCTGTCTCAAAGACAATATCTCGTTATCGCACTGAAAAATGGCTGCTTGATCGCTGAGAAGAACATTCACATGGGCGTCCGCCGACCGTTCCTGCAAAAACAACTTCAACGGGCGTATCGGAAATTGGTAGGCGCGCTCAAAAGGGGGGAAGTCTCCCTTCGCTTGGAAGATCGTTCTTAAGGAACCGTCGCCAACGAAAAACCGTAGGCCTTGGTTGTAGAAGAGCCATAAAAATCCGTGTTTCTTCTCCGATCCCGCGACCAGTTCGCAGTAGTGAACGATCTTCAGCAATCGTTGTTTATCCATCGCGAAAGAGGGGAGCCCCTGTGATGAGGGGAGCCCCTGTGATGAGGGGAGCCCCCGTGATGAGGGGAGCCCCTGTGATGGGCTGTTCGCGGGAATCCGGCTCGCTTGGACGCGCTGGCTCATGCGGCGCCGCCTTCAGAAAACCGAGTTAAGGTAACCCAATTGCCCTCGCGTCGGCATAGGCCTTCATAGTGCGCCAACACCGCCTCGTCCGTATCGGCTTTAAACACGACATAA
>CAZMHO010000010.1:31217-32121 GCA_964566085.1 uncultured Thermotogaceae bacterium
GTAAAAGAGCCATAAAAACCCGTGTTTCTTCTCAGATCCCGCGACCAGCTCGCAATAGTGGACAATCTTCAGCAATCGCTGTTTATCAATGGAGAAAGAAACCAGCGCCTGTGAGGCGGCGGACGCTTGTAACGGATTGCCCGCGCGAATCGGATTCGTTTGGCCTCGTTGGCTCATACGGCGTCGCCCCCGGAGAATCGCGTTAACGCAACCCAATAACCCTCGCGCCGGCATAGGCTTTCATAATAAGCCAGCGTCGCCTCTTCCGTATCGGCTTTGAACACGACGTAATGGGCAGATCCCGACCCACTCATCTGCTTCAGCAAGATCGACGGGTCTTTCGGTACCCCATCTTCTCCTAAACGGGAGAAGAACTTTTGAAAAACACGGTATTCCGGATAGTATTTCAAAGCCACCTCTTCAAAGTCATTGCGGGAATCCGCCGGTAATTGGCTCATCAATGCCGTATAGACTTTCTGCGGGGACGGATGCCCCCGCGCCCTTTCTCCGCGCTGATCATTCGGGCTTTGCGCCAAGGATCCGTCGAACTGCTCGTACATCCTAACGGTGCTCATCGCGTACGGCGGTTGTATGAGCAAAACGGGTAAGGCGGGCAGAAGCGGCAACGGGGACAAGGCGCTCCCGTTTTCTTCCCCTATCGCGGTTCCGTTTTCCAGCAAAAAGGGAACGTCTGCGCCGAGCCTCTTGGCCACCGCCCGTTCGGTTTGGGGGTTCAATCCGTACTTATGACCGAAAAAACGGATCAACGCCGCCGCGTCGGCGCTTCCGCCGCCTAATCCCGATTGTACCGGGATAGACTTTTTCAGATGAATCTTCCACTCGGTATCTTTATCCCGCTTCCCGCTCGGATGCCCGGCGGCGATTTCTATCGCTTCAAAGGCTT
>CAZMHO010000011.1:0-17510 GCA_964566085.1 uncultured Thermotogaceae bacterium
CCGAGAAGAAGGTATAAGAATTGCGCCAAAAACGCTTTCTTTTCCAGTAAGAGCGCGCCCGTCAAGAACACGAAGAATACCTGCAGCGTAAATGGAACGGGACCCAACGGGATACTGATTTGAGATCCGGCAGCGGTTAAAGATACGAGTAAACCCGTGAGCGCCAGCTCGCGAGTCTTCGTTTTTCGCTGTTCTGCATAGCCGATCGCTTCAATCATTTTCATCACACGATCCTTTGTTGGCGCCAGGCGAACGTGGGACAGGCATAACCCGTTACCCCCGCGCTGATCCAATATCCCTAAAAGCAAAGAAAGGATACCCACTGACGGTAAAGGGTTACGAATAAACCGATAGCCCAGGCTATCAAATTATACCATTATCGATTGGCCAACCCACCTTTTCTCGGCAGAAAAAGCCCCCTTCGCTAAGAGGAGGAGCCTGTGGTCTTCTGGGGCTCCTGACGCTTTTATTGCAGTTTGTGCTCGAGGCTGAGCAAGCTGATCGAGATGTTTTCGTCTTGGACGACGATGTCATCGGGAACGGCAAGAAGGGGGGGAAACACCAAGTAGCGCGGATCCCGCATTTGACTCGAGCCATCCCTCGAGGTTTTCAGATTCGTGCGAGCGGGTTAAACGAGGAGGCACGCGCTCTTTGGAAGGCAAGGATTGACTTTGCTATGTTGGCGAACGGGTGAAGAGGGGATTGTCAGAGGAGAGAAGCGAAAAGGGCAGTTCAAGCGGTTTGTCGGTTTTCGCGTTTCGATACGAGCGCTAAAACCCGAGGTCGATTATACCTTTGAACGAGGACACAGGGAAGATTCGTTACCAGCGCGTACAGGAACATATAGAAAAGCGCGTTCGGAGGGACGAAATAACCAAATATCCAAAAGAACGCAAAAACAAGAACGTGTAGCAGTTCCGCGCGGCAGGATTCAACACAGAACTTGCGAAGGTTTTGGATAGAAAAATCAGTGATATTCTTCTTTTTGTATCCTCCCTTCACAATCGAAGCGCCGTCAGGGAGAAGGAATTTCCACCTTTTCACGGCAAAAATCCGATTATAGATCTCCCCGCCTTTTTCCCAACCGTAACTCCGGAAGTAGAAACGGCCGGGAGAAAAGAAGCGATCCGGAATCGCTATGCACAGAAAAGTCAAAACAGTAGGCATCGCAGCCCAAAGAACGAAGCATAAAACTATCGTAAGCCATTCATCAAAAAAAAGAATCTGCATGGGTTCCTCTCAATTATCCGATTGGCGAACCGCTCTTTCGATCTGTTCACACCCGATCAATACCGCTCATCGCACAAAAAAACCATCCGCCGACAAACACAACCGCTTCGGATCGCACCGAGCGGGCAAACTCCATGAAAATGCTGGAATCCTTTTCCTTTCCTGAACCATCATAATCGCATCGAACGCAATATCAAAAACTCGAAGGAGAACCCACGAGAACATACTTGGTTTGATCAGTTAAGTTTTCCGGGAATAGGGTTCGGCGCGCACCTCTCCGTTTCGTTGATGTTCCTAAATACCACTCGCGCTATCTCTTCTGAATAAGGCAGTTAGAGGGGTTATGATGAGGGTTGGGAGGCAGCAGGCAGAAAATCGGCATTGTCGCTCCTCACAAAACAAGCAGCAATGCCGCGAATCCTGTTTGAAAACGCCTAAAGGGCTCTCCCCCGAAGATTAAAAGCCGGACGGTCCGCTAATGCCAGTTCACCGGCATGATTCCAACCCGGGAAACGCACTCTATGATTTCCTTTTGAATAAACGGTAATCACTCGAATTAGATCGTCCCAGATCCTACCCCTTTTATCTTTATCCGGCAGAGAATTCTACCATACTCATCATGCCACTTTGACCGCTTTTTTCCATTGTGCCGCTCAAGAAACTTGATAAACGGGACGGTTTCATATTATACCCGATAAAAAGAAATCATGAATGCATAACGGTGCTTTCATATGTGGAGAAGCTTCATAGCCGTTTCTGCGTACGTTTTACCGGATGCATCCGGGTGGGGGGTGCTTTCCAGGCTTACTTTACTAAGATCTTATAAGCTCCATACCCTTCTTTTTCCATAGCCTCATACGGAATAAACCGTAAAGCGGCGCCATTGATGCAGTAACGCAGACCGCCGCTCGAGCGTGGGCCGTCGTCAAAAACGTGACCCAGATGCGATTGACTGCGTCGACTCCGCACTTCGATCCTGCGCATCCCGTACCCTACGTCCTCAACGTATTCCACGGCATCGGCCGTAATGGGGCGGGTAAAGCTGGGCCACCCGCTACCGGATTTGTACTTGGCGTCGGAAGAAAAAAGCGGTTCTCCTCCAACGATGTCAACGTATATTCCCTTTCCGTAAAAATCATCGTAAGCACTGGAAAAAGCTTGTTCAGTCGAAGCCTTCTGCGTCACGTTATAGGATAGGTCGCCTATCCTTTGCCTCAAAGCTTCCGCCGAAACGTCATTTTGGATTTCGTAGGCGATCAGCGGCTCTTCCGCCGTTTTAAGGGAAATGTGGCAGTAACCATACGGGTTTTTATCCAGGTAGTCCTGATGGTATTCTTCCGCAGCGAAAAATCCTTCCAACGGTCTGACTTCAATCGCGGTCTTTCTTCCCTGCCGGTCTTCGAATTGCTCGATCACAGCGGTTACCCTCTGATGTTGCGCTTCATCCGTGTAAAACACTCCTGATCGATACTGAAGCCCCACATCGTTTCCCTGGCGATTTATCGCATAGGGATCAATCGTCCGCAAGAAATGAAGAATCAACTCTTCCAATCTCACAACATTCTCATCGTATTTTACTTCGACCGTTTCGGCGTGTCCTGAGTTGTTGATTACTTCCCGATAGGTCGGGTTTTTTGTCGATCCGTTCGCATATCCCGTTTGCGTGTCGATGACTCCCGGGATCCTTTTGAAGTATCCTTCGACACCCCAGAAGCAACCGCCGGCTAGATACAGGACGCGCTCCTCTTTATGGCCGTTTTTCGATAGATCTTCCCGTATTTTTGCGCTTTCCATTGTCGTCTCCTTTTCTCCAGTTGTTTGGTTAACATTCGCAAACACGAATATAAGTGTAAAACCAAGAATAACTAATATCCATATGATCGCTTTCATTTATTTCACACTCCCTTTAGATTATTATTGTTTTATTAGACGTAAATTGAAAAGAAAGAATAGACATTCCGGAGCGATTCTGATGAAAAGGCGTTCCCGAAGGTTCGGGGAAGTGAGTGATGTCGTGTTTGGTTATGGCAAGTCCGGTTTCCTGAACCCGGCTTTCGGGATCAATCAAAGGTTCAGACAGATTTCCATCGATAGATCGACGATATGCGAACGAATGTCCCCACAACTATTATACTTCCGGGAATCCCATTCTATGCCGCTAAGGTCGTCTCCCCCATATAGCATTTGACCGAATGCCACATTTCTAAACCTGGAAACGGCGAAAAAGGCGGCCGTTTCCATCTCCACGCAAATGCAGCCTTCCGAACGGCGTAAGGCGATCTTTTCTTCCGTTTCGCGATAAAAAGCGTCGGTCGTCCAAGTCTTTCCCAAGATATACGGGATATGGCGCTTTCGAAGACAACCGGTAACGGTATCCAATACTCTCGGATCGCAGGCGACTTCGCGGGATGGGGCCATATAATGGTAAGAAGTCCCCTCGTCTCTTATAGCCGCGTTCGGGACTATCAAAGCGCCCAAAGAGATACCTTTTTGGAGCGCGCCGGCAGCCCCGCAGGCGAAAAACCGGACGAAGCCAAGTGCAATGAGCTCCTCCAGTTGAGCCGCGGCCCCTGCGGAACCTACGTACCCTTGGATGATCCCGATAGGTTGACCGTCATGCTCCATGATATAGACCGGCAGCGTGACGGTTGCGCTGAACAGCTGGGCCACTTTTGTGAGCCGTCCTTCTTTGAAAAGTCTCTCTATCACCTCGCCGAAGTAAGTGATCAAGCAATGCGGCGGTACCTCTATTCGTTTTAAGATACGAAACGGTTCGATCTTCGCGCTTCGCGACGCGTCGAATTCGAGTATTGGAAATCGTTGTTTTTCCATGATCTGATGCTCCTTTCTGCTCTCTTTGTATAAAACGGCCTTTATGCGGAGAACCGCAGGAGGAAAACCGCTTCAGTTACCGAACGCAGACCTAACGCGATGGCCTTCCAATATACCAGGCGGCTCGTTTTCCTATCTCTATAACGAGTACTTCCGAGAAGCATTCCTTCCCGTCGAAGACGCACGCTTTCATCTCCGATTCCGCGTGACGGATAAAGTGAAAGTAATCCCCTCTTTCCAACCACTCGACCAGGGTGGTTAACAACCCGCGTCTCGCATTGTAGTCATAGATGATCACCATAGACTGTGTCACTCTGCTCATCTCCGCATACAGTCGCTTCCGGTCATTGGGTTTCAGACCGTGCGCGACGTAAGAGGCGATGGAAAAATCGAAGGTTTGGTTCTCGAATGGCAGTCCGTCTAAAACGTTCGCTTGGATGAATCGGATGGATGCGTTTTCGGTCTTTTTTTTCGCGGTCCTCAGCATATTTTTTGACGGATCGATTCCCGTCACTTCGAAGCCTTTTTCGAAGAGCGCGGCGCATAAAGCACCCGTTCCGCATCCGACATCCAGAACAGTTTTAAACTGTCGCCAATCGCAAACGCCGGGGACCCGATCGATGACCTTTCTGAATCCTGCTTTTTGCCGCCGATAAAACAACCCGTAGATGGGGGCGATGCGGTTAAATAAACCGGCGTTGCCCTTTTCACCCATTGCTAATGACCTCCCAACGCTTCTCCTCATCCATGTGAGCTGTCGGTCAACGCACGGATTCTCGTGAAACCGCGCTGATCCCATTTTCTCAATTTCCTTCAGCGATTATACCCGATTTACGGTGCCATCGCGCGATAGAGGAGCGGATCGTTAAAGTGGTATAATCGCGCTTGGCTCGATGAGTGTCGATTGCGTAAATCTCGGAGGGAGGCGCGTATGATCGAAATACCGGAGTCGGTGGTGTTAGCGCAGCAAATCGATGGCGTTTTACGGGGAAAAACGATAAAAACCGTGATTCCTCAGAGGTCGCCGCACAAATTCGCATGGTACTATAAGAATCCGGAAGATTACCCGGCTTTGTTGATGGGGCGAAAAATCGTATCGGCCACGGGAATAGGCAGCATGGTCGAAATAAACGCGTCGGGGTCAGTGATTCTGTTCGGGGATGGCATTCGGCTGACCTTTCACGGAGCGGAATCGGACGTTCCAAAGAAGCATCAGCTTTTGATAGAATTCGAAGATCGTACGTTCTTAAGCGCTGTTGTGCTGATGTATGGCGGACTTTGGTGTTTCCCGGACGGCGGTTTCGACAATCCTTACTATCTCGGGGCTAAAGTAAAACCGTACGCGTTGGCGACTTCATTCGATAAAGCCTATTTCGAAGGGTTAGTCGAAAGTCCGGACGTCCAAAAAGCGCCCCTGAAAGCGTTTTTAGCCACGGAACAGCGGATTCCGGGCTTAGGGAACGGCGTTTTACAAGATATTTTGTATCGAGCGCGTTTACACCCGAAGCGGAAGGTGGGAACGTTGTCGGGGGAAGAGAAGTTTTACTTGTTCGAAGTGTTGAAAACGACCCTTAACGAAATGGTAGAACGCGGCGGCCGAGATACCGAACGCGCTCTTTTTGGCGAACTCGGCGGATACCAAACGCAAATGAGCAAAAACACGGTCGGAAAAGCGTGCCCCCGCTGCGGCGAAACGATCTTGAAAGAAGCTTATATGGGCGGTAGCATCTATTATTGCCCACACTGTCAAAAACCTTCGGCATGAAGAAGGGCAGATCGTTTTCGGTTACTTTAGAAAATCGAAAGGTCGAAGGTTTTTTTAACCGGATCCGCCTTAAAGAGTTTTTCCGGGAAAGATTTTATCCGGAAGGTTGTCGCAAAACTGGTTAGTTTCAACTTCGAATCGACGTAATCGAGTTCTATCTTCGTCTCGTTTTCCCAGCAGTGAAGGTCTTTTTTAAGCGAGAGATTCATACTGCGGAACACGAAGGTTTTAATGTCATAACTCGTGTCGAAAGCAAATGAAAAGCCAGGGAAGGTCCCGCCCAATTCGAGAGACATCGACCGGGTCGGCTTTACCTTTAAAGCCATAGAAGCGGAGAACAGGTCGAATTCCAATGAAAGTGTATCGTTGATATAGGACCAGCGATCGTTGGCGGGTTTTAATGGGTAGTATTCGAAATCAAAGGTGTTTTGCAGGGATTTTAACGTTCCGAAACCTTTCAGTTTGAAGACGTTCTTCTGTTTTAACTTGGAAAGTTCGAATCCGCCGGTATCCGTTGCCGACCATGTGAAGTCGAAATTTTCTGTGAAAGAGCTCAAGAAGCTGACGTTGCTGAATTTGATCATATTTACATTCGTAATCGTTTCCACTGCTTTTTCTGCTTCGTATGGGTACGTGAAATTGAGGTTGGAACTGCCGTAGGGATGATAGACGTTGAAGGTGTACTGGGTATTGACGAATCGGTCGTCCTTCAAGCTATAAGGGTTTACGGTACTCATCGTAAAAGAGAGCTGCCATATCTTGATCGTCGTGTTGGACTTTAAGGTGGGATCACTCATCCGATCGCTGGTTTTTAACAAATCGAAAGAATTTAACAGAATGAACTCAGAATAAAGAAATGGGACTTTCAAGGTGGTGGTCATGTTCAGTGTGTTTTTTTCCGCCGCGACGCCGAATTCGGAGTAGTTTTCCCCTTGCGCGATCAGGTAAACGTAATCGTGCGTCATCTGATGGTCGAGCCACCACAAATTCATCGAGGCTTTCGAAAGGATATTTTCGGAGTATCGCCAAGCGGTTTCATTGTTTTTTCTGCGGATGTACCCTAAGCGCACGGTATACGCGCTGTCAAAGGAGAAAAACGCTTTCTCTTTTTGCCCGAACTGAAAGGTCAGGTTCTGGAAAGGAACGGTATTGTCTATTTTAAAGTAGTTCGTAAAGTTTTTCTTATCAAAATCCATATTGAGGACCAAATCGGTCTGCATGGGTTTGACGAGTTTGGCATCGTTGACAGATAAGGCCCCGTAACCGATCCTTATGTTTTGGAGAGAGGTATAGTTTAATAAACCCAACGCTTCGACGACCTGAGTTGCCCCGGGAGTTTCCGCCTTTCCGGTGAGGGAGAAGCCCGATAGGGTGATCGTGACGGGGTAAACCTCTTTGAACAACACGTGCGAGTAGTTACCGAGCGAAAACTCCGGTAACCGATAGGTGTTTGTTGAAGAGGTTAATGAGCGGTTTTCCGCCTTATTCGCTTTCAATGTGAAGCTGGACCCTTTCAAAAAAAAAGGGCCGGAAAACTCCAGCCCGTAAGAGCCATTCCGGCTGAAGGAAGCTTCGTTTTTCAGAATGCGTGAAGAATTATAAAACGCCTTTAATTTGAGATTATTTGAGAAAGTTTTGCTGAGATTGAAATCGATGCTTCTTTCCTGGTCTTTGAATTCATTTGCAGACTTTTGGATCATCTTCAAATACGCGAGGGTATCGAAGGGGAGTTTGAATAGGTTTTCTATGGTAATCGTCGCCCCTTTTTTCGGACCTTTTTCGACCGTGTCAAAACCGATCATACCTTTTTCATCCTTCCGATCGAGATAGGTGTATTTCATGTGCGTTTCAACGCCTCCTTCTCCGCTCAAAGAGAAGGATATCTCGACCGGTTGCGTTTCTTTCGTCAGGTCGGCGAAGTACACCGGATAGGGCAAGATCGGTATGTTCAAGATATAGAGCAAAAGATCGTAGGCGATGATTTCTTTAGATTCTTTAACAACGATATACCCGGCTTCGAATCGGTAATGGGGTTTCTCCATATCGCACGTGGTCAGATACCCGGTATGGACCTCCGTGACATTTTTACTGACGAAGGTTTTACTGCGGCTTCTTTCTGAAACAAGGAAGAGGGGTTTTTCTTGCCCTTGCTTGTTCTTTTGCTTAAACGTTCCCCTCAGATGGTACATAAAAAAGGCGTTTCGCTTGACGTAGGCTTTGACGCGCTGGGCTAGGTAGACTTCTTTCTCCTGTTTGAGCGTCACCATCGTAGCCCCTTCTGACTCTGCGAGGAAGTAGTCCACCCAGTCTTCGTTTTCGAGATAGGCGATCACTTTCGGTGCCTGAAGCGTCATCTTATCGTATTCGATGATGACGTTGCCGGTGAGAATGATCGTCTTGTCGCGGCCGTTATAGTCCATATCGTCGGCGCTGATCTTGATCAGGAGTTCGTCCGATGACGGGATCAACGGGTTTGTCGTTGGTAGGGAAGCCACTGGCTGCGCCTGCGCGTTCGGAGCGGTCGTTCCCGTAGCGAGCGTTGTGGAGCCGGTTCCGGTCGCCGGTGGCGTCTGATCATTTCCAAAGCCCGCTACGGGAAACAAAAAAAAAGGAAGGAGAATCAAAAACATCTTTGCGGCGGCCGATAAGGTAAACAGCCGGCTGATCAACTCCTTAAACCGGTACATGAGCTTGGTGTCTAAGAGAATGAATAGAACCAGTCCTATGATAGAAAACCCGATATCTGGCAACCATGAGGCCAGGAAGGGAGTCAACGTCTCGCCATCCTTTCCCAAAGCGGACATCCACGCCCCGCTGCCCTGATAGAGAACGATCAGCAGGAACGTAAAGATGACGCTCCAGGATTTGCTCTTGATATTAAAAGTGAGTGACAAAGGTACACCCAGGAAGGCGACAATGATGGGCCCCAAGGCGTTTGCGAAGCGCGTATGGAACTCCACCTCCAATGAGTTCGTCCGAATTCCCATTTTTTTGTAAGCTTCGATCTTAATCCATAGCTCTTTGGATGTAAGATCCTGCGCGCGTTTGGATGTGTCCCGAATAAATTCGTCGAGGTCTTTTGTCAGGTCGATCTCCGTCTCCTGAAAGACCGTATCCAGCTTCATCAAGCCTTGACGATCCATGGTGAACACCCGGCCGTCCACCAACTTCCATCGGCCGGTATCTTCAGACTTTTTCGCCTGACGCGCGTAGTAGATCTTCATATCCGACTGCGAGAGGTCATACAGTAGAACGTCCTCGAAAGTCCCCCTTTCGGTGTCGAAGCGCTTGACGTAGAAATAGCGGTTATCCCCCACATCCAAAAACTGATTGGCTTTGATCGTACTCTCCGGCTGCTTGTAGACATATCGGGTCAACGTTTCCGAAGCCCGGTGATTGAAATCGGGGACTACGAAATCGCTTAGCAAATAAGAGAAAGTGCTGAAGAAGAAGCCTAATATTAAGAACGGGATCACGATCTTCTTAAAGGAAACTCCATGCACTTGTAAAGCCATCAACTCCGAATTCGTCCCCATCTGGGAAAGAATCCAAAAAATCGCAAGCAAAACGCCGACGGGGATGCCCATGACGGTAAACATCGGTATATTGTAGTACAGGAGCTCAAACAATCGCCAGATAGGGACTTTGTAGCTGACAATCACTTCCGAAAGCTGGTAGAGCAATTCGATGCTGACAAATAGAATAAACCCTCCCAAACCTAAAAGGAAAGGGAACATCGCGCTTTTCATAACATATCTGTTGAGGGTTTTCAAACGAGTCAAGCCCCCCGCTTCTCAAATGTGGATAAATAAAAACCCGGGTTGATTTCATCGACCGATCCGGAATGACGCCTTACTTGTTCGCTTCTTCCAATTCTTTTTTACGCTCCGCGATGATCTTTTCTTGGATGTTTCCCGGGACCTCGGAGTATTCTGAGAACTTCATCGTGAAAAATCCTTTTCCGCTTGTAATCGATCCGAGCTTGTTAGAGAAGTCCAACATTTCCGCAAAAGGCACTTTGGCCTTTACGACCTGAAACCCTTTGGACCCGGATTCCATTCCCAAGGGTCTCCCTCTCCGGGAAGTAATTTCCCCCATAGCGTCTCCGGCATTTTCATCCGGCACGCTCACTTCCACTTCCATAATCGGTTCCAACAGGGTGGGTTTGGCGATATCCATCGCTTTCTTAAAAGCTTGAACCGCCGCGATCTGGAAGGCCATATCCGATGAGTCCACTTCATGATAAGAACCGTCGTAGAGATCGACTTTAACGTCGACGACCGGGTATCCCGCCAAAACGCCTTTGTTAAGCCCGGATCGAACGCCTTTTTCGACTGAAGGAATGTAGTTGTAAGGGACGGAACCGCCGAAAATGGACTGAGCGAACTCGAATCCGGTTCCGCGCGGTAAGGGGGACATCTTGATCTTTACGTGCCCGTACTGCCCGTGGCCGCCCGTTTGCTTTTTATGCTTGTATTCCGCGTCGGCGAGCTCTTTCACCGTCTCGCGGTAGGCGATTTTTGGTTTTCCGACTTCCACTTCCACTTTGAAAAGCCGTTTCAGTCGTTCAACCATAACGTCCAAATGCACGGAGCCGATCCCGGAAATCACGGTTTCGCCCGTTTCCGTATCGTGTTCCCAAACGAAAGTGGGATCCGATTCCGACAGTCGGGCCAAACCATTCGAAATTTTGTCGATATCTTGCTTTGAAACAGGTTTCACGGACTTGGAGAGCATCGGTTCGGGAAAGGTTAACGCGGGGAGGAGCAGTTTTCTTGCGGAATGCGACAAGGAATCCCCGACAGAGCTTTCTTTCAGTTTCGGTATGCTGATGATATCTCCGGCGACCGCTTCGGAGATTTCCTTCTGCTCTTTCCCGACTACAGAGTAGATATGAGCGGCTTTTTCAGAAGACCCTTTGCTCGAATTGATAAAACTGTCGCCAGTCGCGACTTTCCCGGAATAAAGCTTAATGAAGGATTGTTTGCCGATGAAAGGATCGACAGCCGCTTTGAAGATGAACCCAACAAAAGGTTCGTTTTCATTGGGTACGATCTCCACTTCCGAGCCCCCTTCGACCATGGTGGTCTTTATCGGAAGGGCTTCGTTGGCGCTGGCGCACAGCCGAACGAACCAATCCAGGAGGATGCCCGTACCGGCATTCTTGATCGCGCTGCCAGCAAATACGGGAACCACTTGTCCGGATAGGTAGGCTTTTTTCAATGTCGCGCCGAGTAGATCCAGCTCGACCTCTTCCCCGCCAAGGTATCGATCCATAAGCGTTTCATCGGTTTCGACGATATCTTCGATTGTCTTTTCATACATCTCTTTGACCCGATCTTTCATAGAATCGGGAATCGGGATCTCCGTTCTCTTTCCGGTACCGTCGGCCGAAGATTGATAGGCTTTTTGGCTTAAGATATCGACGACGCCCGCAAAGCTCTCTCCGGAACCGATCGGCAGGGCTAAAGGCAACATCTTTATATCGAAAGTTTTTTTCAGTTCATCGAGCGTCTGATCGAAATCGGCTCTGTCCTTATCCATCTGGTTGATAAAGACCATAACGGGTTTCATCTGTTCCCGCGCGATCCGCCAGGTTCTCTCGGTCTGAACCTCTACACCCGCGCCCGCATTGACAACCGATAAAACGTTTTCGCCGACGAAAACGCCCAAGATAACCTCGCTGATGAAATCCCCGAACCCTGGGGTGTCGATAACGGTCAGCTGGGTATCGCCGTATTCAAAGGTCGCGACAGCATTAGAAAGACTGGTGCTCTTCTCGACTTCGAGCGGGTCGTAGTTCATGATCCCACCGATTTTTTCCGCCTTTCCCGTTCTCACCAATAAAGCTTCCGCTAATACACTCTTGCCACTCCCGTTGTGGCCGATAAAAGTGACGGTTTTCCGTTTTTCCAATGGCAAACTCAACTTTAGCACCTCCGTTTTTGCGCTATTACAATGATAGTATCTAACCTTATCCTTTTGATCGATTACTTTGGTTTGACCAACAACCCGACGGGTATTTCGGGTTCCCCTCCCGGGGGGTTATTCACCACTCTCGACTTGATCACCATGGTTGAAGAGGAGCCGCCATCGAGGCACATCGCGTCGGTAAATCCTTTACTGATTAAAAATGTCGCCAGTTCTTCTATGGTCAACCCGGCGCTCGCGGATTGGTACCCGTCAATGACAATAAAGAACACTTTATTCGGGGCGAGCGCTATGACGGTCCGCGGCGTACGGGTCGTCAACAACCGTTCTCCGTATCTTACCTTTTCGGTTTCGACACTGGCGATAAGCTTTCCGCCCTCTAAGATCTGCGGCCCACCTTCTATCGCGAATCGAATCTCGTACGGATATCCCGAAACGATCGTCCGTATTTCTGTCGAATCCCCTATTTTAACATATTTCGACACTCCGATAGGCGAGAGCATCACAACAAAACCGTTCTTCGGAGCGCGCGGGGCGTATTCTTTCGAAATGACCCGATCATTCTCGACAACGACGTACTCGCGATCGCCTTGCCGCGGTATCTGTTGGCTGAATTCCTCCGTGTAGATTATTACGTCTCCGTTCTTGCTAAATTTGTTGACGCCCTTCACTAAAAACAGAGAAGCCCCTAAACTGAGTTGTATTTCTTGATCCAAATTGAGGATCGCGTATTTCCCGTCCTTTGTTTGCACGAAATAGGGTCTGGGATAGTAATAGGGTTCGCTTAACAGTTTTCCGTCTTTGATAAGAATTCCGATCGGAAAATTCGTGACGGTATCGAAGTAACATCCGTTGATACCGGCGTAGGCGGCATTCCTTTTTGCCATCGCGCTAACTTTTTCTTTATAACCGATCCCGCCTAAAGCGACCTCCGGGGAGATTTCCATTTCGGCCGTCTTTAAATCTATCTCCAAATAAGACACTCGGAGGGTATACCCCGCCATCGTCTCTTTTTTTCGATACCACTGTATTCCTTTAGCCACCGTTTCTATTTCTTCGAGATAAGGATCGACGTGGGAAAAATAGACGGCGACGCTACTCCCCACTTTGTCGATTCGATACTCCACCGGCACGTTGAACTCTACTTGGAAGACAGAAAAAAATGAGTCGGTCTCTTTCACCTTAAGGCCTTGGATGAATCCTTGCGTAATGTCTACCGGGAAGACCGTGATTTCGGCGCTGCTTCCCTTCGTTTGAACTTTAATCATATCCCGCTCGTTGAAGAAAGAATCCGAAAATTCGAACTTGACGGTTCTTCCGTCGATCCTCGCTTCCCTGAGCGTTAACCGATGGTGGGGTTTATAGACATAATACCGTTCGTTATGCTCAAACTCGAACCCTAAGAATTTAAAAGCGAGGTCGGCGTTGATATACGTGATTTTATTGATGACGAGTACGAATCCGTCGATTTTCTCCGAGAAATCCAGGGTGATCCCTTTCAGCGGGTCTGCGATCAGCGTCTTTTGCTCGATCGGGTCGACAATATAGTACTTGGTGGATTCTCCGAAATTCGTTACACCTGCCCCGAACAATCGCAAGGCGGTTACGCTGATCAACAGCTTGCCACTCATTTCTATAACGTCGGGCTCTCTGATTCGTAAATAATCGCCGTTCTGTCGCACGAAAAACAACTCTTGCGCAAACGAAGGACCGAAGCATCCCAAGATTACCATCACGGAAACTAACAGGTATTTCATAAATACCCCCCCACACATAAAGAAAGAATAAGCGCTTGTCGTCCCATCAAACCTGTCAAGCGACAATATCTAAGATCAATTTCGGTTGTGCTACCGGCTTCGTATCGTATTCGATCGCATGGGTCAAAATCCGAAGCGCCTCTTCCAACTGTTTCTCTTCCCGATAGTAAATGGTCCCCAAGACTTCGTCCTTTTTCACCGCATCCCCGGTTTTCTTCTCCAGTATCAAGCCGACCGCGGGATCGATCGCGCTTTCCTTTGTTTCTCGGCCGGCGCCCAAGACCATCGCGGCCTTTCCGATATCTTCCGTTTCCATATGCTTGATCCACCCGTCTTTTGCCGCGACGAAAGATTGGACGTTGACATCTCTGACTAACACCTGCGGATCTTCTATAAAAGCGGCATCTCCGCCTTGGGCTCGGACGAATTCTTCGAATTTCTTCAAGGCGTCTCCGTTCCGGAATCGTTCCATCACTCTGTCTTTCGCCTCCTTCTCCGAGATCGCCGCACCATATTCTACCATTTTTGACGCGAGCAAAAGGCAAATATCCGTTAGGTCACGAGGCCCTTGACCTTTTAAGGTTTCGACGCATTCTATGATTTCCAGAGCATTGCCGACGCTTTTACCCAACGGTGAATCCATGTTCGTCAGGAAAGCGCATGCCTTTTTGCCAGAAAGTGTCGCGATTTTTACCATTAACGCCGCCAACGCTTGGGCATCCGCTAAGGTTTTCATAAAAGCGCCGGATCCTACTTTTACGTCGAGGACGAAGGCATCCGCACCGGACGCCAGTTTTTTGCTCATAATGCTGGACGCGATCAGGGAGATCTCTTCTACGGTTGCGGTTACATCCCGAAGCGCGTAAATCTTTTTATCTGCCGGGACCAACTGTTCGTTGCCGCCTGCTACCGCGATTCCGATTTCGTTGACCTGCTTCGACCATCGTTGGAAGGGTATCGATGTTTGGAAGCCCGGAATGGCTTCCAATTTGTCTATGGTTCCCCCGGTGTGGCCCAGTCCGCGACCGGAAAGCTTCGCGACTTTAACCCCGCAAGCGGCAACGATTGGCGCCAGAATAATCGTCGTTTTATCGCCTACTCCGCCGGTGGAATGCTTGTCCACTTTTAACCCCTCAATCGCCGATAGATCCATCACCTGGCCTGAATACTCCATGGCGCGCGTCAAGTAAAACGTCTCCGCTTCGGTCATGTGCCGGAAGTAAACCGCCATTAAGAACGCCGCCATCTGATAGTCCGGTATCTTTCCAAGAACGAAATCGCGGATAAGGAATTCGATTTCTTTTTGCGATAACGCGCCGCCTTCACGTTTCTTTTGTATCAGATCGACCATTCTCATCGCCCATCAACTCCTTTTTTTTCAAGATGCTCTCAAATCGTTGCAACGAAATCGCTCCGCTGACGCGCCATTCCGATAAGGTTTCCAAATCCGTATCTCTATAGAGAGGGGCGAAGGTCAGTCGGTGGAACGGCGTTGCCCCATAATCGCGGATCGCCTGGAGATGCCGGGCAGTTCCGTAACCCTTGTGTTTCGCGAACCCGAAACGCGGGTCCACGTTATCGTAACTCTCCATTTGGCTGTCGCGATCGTATTTTGCGAGATTCGACGCCAACGCGATACGCACAGAGGTGGCGTCTCCTTTTGGGATCAAGACATGGGGAAAGCTCAAGCGCAGATGATCGCCGTCAACCAGTGCTAAAGAAAAAGGTAAAGCCAAGTTTTCAACCGCTCTTTCCATCGATTTTTCCGTTGCCCGGAGTATGTTCTCGCAATCTATCTCTTCCACCGAAGCGACGCCTATCGCGAAAGGGATGCGGCGGTCAAGAACCCACTCGGCGATCTGTTTCCGTTTTTTCGGAGAGGTTTTTTTCGAGTCGTCTAAATAAGGGATTTCTGCTAACAGAACGGCCTCCTCTTCGCTTCTCAAAAAAACGCAGCAAGAAATGACAGGCCCAGCCAACGGGCCTCTTCCAACTTCATCCATCGCGACGATCGCCTGTGTCTCAGATAAAAATTTCCTGTCAAAAGAAGTGTCCATTTGCCCAAAACCCCTCGGAATATACCAGAATCGCCGAAAATCCGACAACAACTGCCAGAAACCACCAGTCTCTCCGCCCGGGCCGCTGTCGCCGGTACTTGGTACGCTTTTCACCGGCTGAATACCCTCTTACTTCGAGGGCGATGGAGAGATCATCCGCTCTTTTGATCGTATTGAGAAGCAAGGGAATGACGATCCGTTGTACCGCTTTAAGACGGGAAATTAGGCCGCCATAATCAAGAGAAGCCCCCTTGCTCTTCTGCGCTTTCATCAGATGGTCCGCTTCATCGAAAAGAATTGGGAAAAACTTTAACGCGATGTTGAATACCATCGAAAAATCTTGAGCCGTATCTGGCTTTACTTTCCAAAGACGTAAAAAAGACTCGATCGAATCTGAAAGCTGCAGGGGGGAAACGGTTGCCGAGAATAAGACAGATAACAGAAAACTGTTCAGTATCTTCATACTCAACACGATAGAACCCATCAGCGCCAAGTCCGTCAGCCAAAATGCGCCGACCTTTATTAAGACCTGCCCTTGGGCTTGGATCATTTGCAGTATCCAGATGAGCGCGAAAAAGAACCATAAGAAACGAAAAGTACGAAAAAAATAGATCGGGGATATTCCACTCAGAGCGATACCGACCAAGATGAAGGAAAACATCGCGATTTGCGCCCAGATGGAACCGACCCAAAAAACAATTGGGACCAAAACCAACAAAGAGGTCAACTTCACGGTAGGGTGCGCGGTATGCACGATAGAAACGCCCGGAACGTACCGGCCTACGGTTATTCTCGACATCACAGGCCCCGCATATCAGAGAGGATTAGGCGTTGTGAGGGAGCTTTCCAACAACACAATGGCGCGAGCGCTGATGCCTTGCCCTAATCCTTCCGGGCCCAACCCTTCGTTCGTCGTTGCCTTCACCATAATCGAAGAACACGGTATGTTCAACACTTCGGAGACATTTTTTCTCATTTGATCGATAAAGGAACTTAAGCGCGGCTTCTCGGCAACGACAACGCTGTCGATATTCGCGATTCGAAACAATCGTTCCCCGCACACCATCCCCTTGACTATCGCCAATAATACTAAGGAAGAAATATTCTCCCAGCGGGAGTCGGCCGGAGAAAAGTAATGGCCGATATCGAAAAATCCGGCTGCTCCCAGAAGAGCATCCATGATTGCATGAACGAGTACGTCGGCGTCAGAATGGCCTGCCAACCCTTTTTCGTAAGGGATTGTCACACCGCCTAAAACCAGGTTTCTTCCCTCAACCAACCGGTGGATATCATATCCGACACCAACGCGCATCACCCTTAAGACATCCTGATTGGCATAATGATGTTTATGGTGCGGGGTATATCGGTTTCGTTCATTTGCATCGGGCTGGCTTCATCATGAAAATTCAGCTCCAATTTCGATTGCTTGATATGTTGGACCGACTCGATAACGAATTTCGGGTTGAAGGCGATCTGGATATCATTGCCCTCTTTACTGATCGACATGTCGACATTCGCTTCTCCGCGGTCGGCGGCTCGAGCGAGCATCTGAAGCTGGTTATCCTTGAAAATGAAACGGACGCTCTCTCCACTTGTCCGCGTGATAACGTGAACAAACCGCAATTGCTTTAAAAACTCCTCGCGGTCTAAGACGACCTTCGTTTTAAAGGTTTTCGGAATCACGCGGCGATAGTCGGGATAGTCGTAATCCATTAGCCTGACTAAAAGCCGGTGGGAATCGTTTCCCAAACAGATTCTTTTCCCGTCATAGATCAGCGTTGCCACATCGTCTTTTATCTCTTTCAAGTAGTTTAGGAGCTCTTTCATCCCTTTTAAAGAGACCAGAAAACGGAAGTCCTGGGACTCCGTTAGCGCTTCTTGGTCGAAGATATCCTGTTCGCAAAGGGACAGACGAAAGCCGTCAGCGCCGACCAGTCG
>CAZMHO010000011.1:17520-29877 GCA_964566085.1 uncultured Thermotogaceae bacterium
CATCTTTCCTTCGAACTCCCACAAGAGGCAGTTCAGGCTCTTCATCATTTCGTCCGTCGAACAAGTATAGATCACGTCCTCGATCATGTCGATCAGAATCGTTCTCGGGAAGGTTAGGCTTTGTCCGTTATCGATGAAATAGACCGCCGGGAAATCATCCGGCTCCATAAACGGAAGATCATAATTGGAGTTTTGCGTGCGAAAGGCCAGGCGATTATCTTCAAAGATGAAATGCACCTGGTCCGCGATCATATTTTTCGCTACTTCCTCCAGCAATTTCGCGTCGACGACGAAGGAGCCTTCTCCTTCTAAAAAGCTTTCGCCAAGGTTCATTCTGACAGCCGCCTCCATATCCGTGGCGCTAACGGTCACGTGTCCGTTTTTCGCTTCGATCAGCGCTCCGGACAAAATCGGTTTTATCACCTTGGCGGAGACTATCGAAGACGTTTTGGAAGCAACGAATTCGAAATTTTGTTTTGATACGGAAAACCTCATGTTAACCTCCTCATTTTCTAAAGGCCTCGAATCCGACCGGTTTTCGAAATTTGGTAAGGGAGTGGGCTTCTTCCTCCCTCAATAACCCGCCGGGTTCATTTTCGGCACTTCATTTTTCGAGATATGGCGATAGACCCGTTCAAAGTCCTCTCCGAAGAAACGGTCGCCACTGTACGGGGAAAGTAGCCCGTATAGCGGCTCAAGGGCTGTTAACAGCGCGGGGCCGGACTGTAACGGTTGCAAGAATTCCAAAGCGCGCAAGGATACCATGAGTTCTATCGCGATGATCTTCGTATCATTCTCGATAATGGACAACAACTTTCGAGCGGCGATGGGACCCATCGAAACGTGGTCTTCCTGATAGGCCGAGGTGGGAATCGAATCGACCGAAGCCGGAAAGCTCAGGGTTTTATTCTCGGAAGCCAATGCTGCCGCCGTGTATTGCCAAAGCATATACCCCGAATTCAAACCGCTTTCTCCCCGCGCCAAAAACGCCGGAAGGGCTGAGACGAGCGGATTGACCATCCTGTCTATGCGTCGTTCGGAAATACCTCCTAACTCGCTCATCGCGATTGCGCAGAAGTCCCCGATAAAGGCGACCGGTTCCCCATGGAAGTTACCGCCCGAAAGCACCTCTTCTCCAAAAACGAGAGGATTGTCGGTGACCGAGTTAATCTCCCTTTCTAAAACGATCGTCGCATATTGGAGGGTATCATAAACCGCGCCTAACACCTGGGGAATCGCCCTCAGGCTGTAAGCGTCCTGGACTTTTCCGCAGTGCGCATGGGATTTTCTGATTTCGCTCTCACTCAAGTAACTTCGGATCTTCTCCGCTACGATTCCTTGACCGGGATGGTTCCGAACCTCATGGATACGAGGGTCAAACGGGTCTGTCGAGCCTCTGAGGCTGTCCACACTGGCGCTCGCGGCCACGAGAGCCCAGTCGAACAGTTGAAAGGCTTTGCACAACCCGTAACTGAGCAAAGAGGCAATATACTGAGTTCCGTTCAATAACGCCAAACCTTCTTTTTGTATTGGTTCCAGAGGGGCGATACCCGCGTCTTTCAAAGCGTCCCGAGCGGGAACACGCTCTTTGTGGAGCCAGACGTCTCCTTCACCGAGCATCGCCATCGCGACGTGCGCGAGAGGAGCGAGATCCCCGCTCGCCCCAACGGAACCCTGTTGAGGGACGATCGGCGTGATATCGGCGTTCAACATGTCGACGAGTTTTTGAATCGTCTGCAAACGTATGCCGGAAAACCCTTTCGAAAGAGAGTTTGCCCGATAAAGCATCAAACCTCTGACCACTTCTTTAGGAGCCGGCTCTCCAACGCCCGCAGCGTGGCTGAGTATGATGTTTTTCTGCAATTCTTTGGTTTTTTCCGGGGAGATCCTAACCGTTGCAAGAGCGCCAAATCCGGTATTGATACCGTAAACGGCATCCGCGTTTTGGATAATGCCTTCGACTACGCGCGCGCTTTTGTCGATCAAGTAAAAGCAAGAAGGGCTGATCCCTACGTTTTCTCCCTCAATGGCCACACGGGCAAAGTCTTTAAGGGACAGTTCCGCACCATTGATCGTTATCACGATATTCCCTCCAATTCGGTTAGCGTTCTAAGTTTGAGAATCAACTTTCGATGTTCAGCTTCCAATTCATCGAGTTTGAGAATCAACGACTCCATGTCGCCGGCAATTTGTTTTTCCTTTAGGATTAAGCCCTCGAGTTTTTGGTATTCGTGCGCGTAAAGGCTCATATCCCGCCGAACGGTCTGGTTCTCCGATTCTAAAGATTGGTAATCCCTTTCGATCTTTTCCAACTGGGATTCGATGCTGCGCAGCCGGTTTTTCAAGGTTTTTTGCATTTGATACTCGTCGACCTTCGTTTTTTCGGATTCCTTTTTTTTCCGAAAGGCGGGCGGTTTTTCTCGTACCGATTCGAAGTAATCTTCGACGGAAGTCGGATAGGTAATTCCCTTTTCAGTCAGCAGCCAAACTGTTTCGAATGTATTTTTGATGAGCCACTGATCGTGTGTGACGATGAGCATCGATCCCTGATACTCAGAAAGGATGCTCTGAAGCTTATCGATCGATTCGATATCCAAATGATTCGTCGGCTCGTCCATGATGATGAAATTCGGTTTCTCCAGTATGATCTTCGCCAACGAGAGTTTTAATTTCTCTCCGCCGCTAAGGTTGCTTATCGCCTTGAATACGTCCTCCCCGATAAACCCGAAACGGCCGGCATACTTACGGATATCGAAGTCTTTCCATTCGGGAACGAGTTCGTACAGCTCCGTGAATACATCTCGGGATTCATCCCGGAAATCCAAGGTTTGGGAAAGATAGCCGATCCGCGTCTTGGATCCTTTTTCGACGGTTCCCTCGTAATCCGCGTCTTCTCCTGAAAGGATTTTTAAAAGCGTGGTTTTGCCGATCCCGTTCTTTCCCACGAGAACGATCTTCTGACCCCGATTGACCGTGAAGTCGATATCGCGCAATACGGTTTTCTCTTTGAAAGACTTTCCGATACCTTTTCCTTGGATCACACTCCATTCGGTACGGTCCGGTATTGGCAACTTTCCAATTTCCGCGCTCGTTTCTTCCATACCTTCGTATTCCCCAAGCTGGTTTTTCAAACGGTCAACCACTTTTTCACGGGCGTGCATCAGTTTAAAAGCCTTTTCTCTGTTCCAGCGGCGGAACTGTTCAATCAACGCTTCTTGCCGCTCGATCTCTTTCACCAGATTGTCTTTCCGTTTTTGAAGCGTGTCGTTCATACGATCCCGTTGAAGGAGGTAGTGATCGAATGTGGTGTTAAAAACCCAAATCTTGCGAGCGTTTATTTCGAAGACTCGGTTGGCGATCGCGTCGACGATTGCGCGGTCGTGGCTGACCATTAACAAAGAGCCTTGGTAAGACTTAAGGTAGTTTTGAAGCCAGATCACGGAAGCCAAGTCCAGATGATTCGTCGGTTCGTCCAAAACGAGCAAGTCATAGTCGCGAAGGAAAAGCTTGCATAAAGATATCCGGGTTTGTTCGCCCCCGCTGAAGGTGGAAAGCGCCCTTTCCCAGTCCGATTCTTCAAACCCGAGGCCTTTGAGGACCGAGCGGATACGTTTCTCGAAGGAAAGCATATCGTGCGTAATCTCCGTGGATTCCCGTATCGCCTCCTTTAAGCTTGAAAAGACGCTCTCGCATTCTTTCCACAACGTCCGCTCCGGGTCGGATATCCGGAACTGCGTTTGGTACCCGATCGACAAGCCGTTTCGCAGTACAATGCGGCCTTCGACAGGCGAATATTCTCCGACCAATAATTTGATCAGAGAGGTTTTCCCGCTGCCATTCGCGCCTAAAAGCGCGATACGGTCGCCTTCATCGATCTGAAAAGAGGCGTTCTCCAACAAACGCCCGTCTCCAAATCCGAAGGTCAACGCTTCCACTTTCAATATCATAGGTTTTTACCTGCTGTTTTCGTTTTTTTTTCGGTCTCGCCGAAAAGTATGCCTCGCCGATCTCCGGCGATGGAGAGGGAGGAAGAAGCCCACTTCCTCTTGAAGGAGCCCACTTCCTCTTCCAATTATATTATAACAAAAGAGAGCGCAAGGATGACCCCGAGAAAGTTCAAAGCCCAAAAACGCAACACGATCGTGCTCTCTTTCCACCCAAGCAGTTCAAAGTGGTGGTGTATCGGGCTCATGCGGAATATTTTGCGATGGAACAATTTGAAGGAGCTGACTTGAAGGACGACACTGAATAGTTCGATCCAATAAACCAAACATAAAAACACGAAGAAGAGGCTATACCCCGTCAATAAGGGGATGATTCCCAACAAAGCGCCTATCGAGAGAGAGCCGGCGTCTCCCATAAATATAGAGGCGGGTTTGACATTGAACCACAAAAATCCGATCAACGCTCCGGCTAAAAAAATCATGGAATAGTCTTTGACACCGACGAGAAACAAGAATATTTGAGCGCCTAACGCGGAAATCAAGGCATTGCCCCCTGAAAGGCCGTCCAATCCGTCCGTTAAGTTCGCGGAATTAGAGAAGGCGGTCAGGTAGACGACGAAGAAGACGGGATAAAACCATCCGAGATCGATTGTTCGGCTGATCGGAACGAGTGAAACGGTCGTCGATCGGATCGCATAATGGGACAAAAAGTAGATGATCAGCGAAAAGACTAATTGAAACAGTAGTTTTGCCCTGGCGGAAAGGCCTTTGGCATTCTTTCTCTTGATACACAGATAGTCGTCCAAGAAACCGATCAGTCCGAACAGAATCGCGGTAAGCAGAACGGGTAAGTAAAACGAGCTTGCGCTGAATAGTTGGGATAAGCTATAGAAGCCGATAAAAACGAGCAAAAAGAGGACGCCTCCGGCTGTTGGGGTCCCTTGTTTATAGTTATGCAGTCGCGGACCTTCTTCTCGGACGTACTGAACAATACGCCAGCGTTTAAAAAGAGGTATGCTGTATTTGTAGATCAGAATCGTAATGATTCCTTCGATCAAGAAGATCCAGGACACTTTCTACCACTTCCTCCATTCTCACCATGCGCGACGCTTTAAAGTAGAAGACATGATTTTTGCTGACTGATAGGTCGTTGGCTATCTTCTTTGCGATTTCCAGCGGATCCGGAGACTCGAAGAAAGCGACGTTCTCTTGAACGAAGTCTTGCCGATGGCATCTACCTTTTTCCAGCGCGCTTTTCACCATGAGAATGGAGGGATCGCGGCTGAATAAGTAGACCGAAAACGGGTGGCTCCCAAAAATCTTTTCTCCGATTCGCGCGTGGATTTCGCTCACATATTGACCGGTTTCCAGGATGGACCCCAATACCAAACGAAAGTGAAGGATGAAACCGATCCGTTTCATCTCGACAAGAAGATCCAAAGCCGCGCTCAATGATTCATAAGAAGCGTTGTAATGATCGATGATCAGCCAGTTTCCCTGCAGAGATCGAATCTCAAAACGGTCTTTCGGGAGAGACAACAGATCCGGCGCGAATCCTATCAGCTGCTCTGTGTCGATGATGGCTGAACAGACGGCGAGAGCGGCGCATAAATCCATAACAAATCCTCGATGCAGGAAGAGCGGGAAGGAAAGCGTCATCGGCCGGTCTCTCACGCTCAAGGCTATCTCCGTTACCGGTCTTTCGCAACAAAGATTAATGCGATAAGACACTAAACTGACCGAGCGGCTCAAATCGGTTTCGTCAATACCCTCGCCGAAGTAGGTGACCCTCCTTCCCGGGAAATCGCTCTCTAAGGCTCTTATCCGCGGATCATTCCAGTACAGAACGTTGTGAGAACCCGGAATCGAGGCTTGGATGATCTCCGATTTCGCCTGGAAAAGCGCGCCGAAGTTTTCGAAGTTGCCGACGTGAGCGCTGCCGACATTCAGCAAAACGCTGTAAGACAAAGGAAAACAAGCCGTCAGCGCCAGAAGGTCGCCGGGTTGAGAAAGGCCCATCTCGAGAACGGCGTATTGATGCGCGCGCGTTAATCCGTTGAGAATACAAAGCGGCAGTCCGACTTCGGTGTTCCTGTTGCCTGGGTTGAAAAAAACCGTGTCCGCGGGAAGAAACTGGCACAGAATGTCCTTAACCCACTCTTTTGTGGTTGTTTTGCCGTTGGAACCGGTTATGCCGATGCCTTTGGGAGATAAGGTTTTCCACCAACGGCCTGCGAGCTCCTGAATGAACTTGCGCGTATCGTCCACATATAAACAATGCCCGCTATACGGCCGAATCTCACTGACAATCGCTAAAGAAGCGCCCGCCCGGAAGGCGTCGTCAACATAGTCGTGACCGTTCTCGCGCTCTCCCGGGAAGGCGATATAGATATCATCTTTCTGGATCGTGCGAGAATCGTGACAGAGGCGGATCGCTTTTTTGCTTGCGTCGTCTTCTAAAGGTTTCAGAAGCAGTTCGATTATACTTGTGTTCCAAAAGCCGCACGCCTGAAGCAGATCGATCCATTCTCTAAAAACCATTAGCGGTCGATACCTTTTAAAACGCTAAGAAGCGCTTTTCTTTAAGGTTCGGATCATTTGAAAAGCGATTTCGCGATCGCTAAACGGCAGATAGGCGTGATCAAATATCTGATAATGCTCGTGGCCTTTTCCCGCCAAAATAATCATATCTCCTTTGCTGGCGATGTTAATGGCCGTTTCTATGGCCATTTTCCGGTCTTCGACCAGAAGGTAAGGGACGTCGGTTCGTATCCCGGACTCTATTTGGCGAATGATATCAAAAGCCTTTTCCGATTTGGGATTATCGGTCGTAATGATCAGCACATCCCCGCGTTCGGCGACGGCCTGCCCCATTATGGGCCTTTTCGATTGATCGGCATCCCCGCCAGCCCCGAAAACCACGATGAGACGATTTCTCGTTAAAACACGCGCGGTATCAAGAGTCTTTTCGAGGGCATCGGGAGTATGGGCAAAATCGATCACGAGGTCGATATCGTTCCCGATGTGGGGATACAACTCGAATCGCCCTTCGACTCCTCTAAACTCCGAAACATACGCAAGAATCTCTTCTATGGCCAACCCTTCGCGGTGAAGCAGCGCAATTACCGACAGTAAGTTATGGACGTTATACCCCGCGATCAATTGGCTCCGTACCTCTCCCGCTTTAGTCCCTTTCACCCAGAGCTCAAAAGAAAGCCCTTCGATCGTGACTTTCGGGTTCCGCGCCGCGTAATCCGGCATCTTCTCTTCGTTATATTTCCCGTAGGTAAGGATCTTCTTATCTAACGGCAATCGAGAAGCGATCTTGGTCGCCCATTCGTCATCGAGATTGAGAATGGCTTTTCCATCGGCTTTGAGCAGTTCAAACAAATGGTACTTCGCGTTGGCGTACTCCCCCATGGTTTTATGAAAGTCCAAATGATCCTGGGTGATGTTGGTCAGGATCGCGTAATCGAAACGAATCGATTCCACCCTTTTCATGGAGAGCGCGTGGGAAGATACTTCCATACTTAAGAATTCGCCCCCTTTGGATATCGTTTCACGGGCATCCTTCAACGCTTCCAAGGCGCCGGGAGTCGTATGCTCGGAGTCATAGTAACGGTCAACGATGATGTTTTTGACGGTGCCTAACAAGGATCCTTTCTTTCCCTTCCGGGTTAAAACGTAATGAATTAGCGTCGAGATCGTTGTCTTTCCGTTTGTTCCTGTGACGCCATAGACTTTCAATTTTTCGTGTGGGAAGCCGTAAAAAGCTGAAGAAACGACTGCCTCTGCATACCGGCTATCGGATACCAACAACATCGGGATCTGGTCGACGTCCACCGGTTTTTCGACGATAAGCGCTTTTGCGCCGAGTTGTACTGCCTCCGTAACAAGGGCATGCGAATCGAACTTCACGCCTTTTCGACAGATAAAGAGCGTTCCCGGAGAGATATTCCGGGTGTCGATACTGACGAAATCAAGTTCAAGATCTTCGTTTCCTTGATAATTCGCAATACTGAGTATCAGCCCATTTTTTTCCAAAACGGCCTTCACTTCAGCAAGTTTCACTATGAACCCCCCTTTCGTTGACCCCTTCACATACAAAATCCATCATAAAAAATGCCATCTTGGCAACCTGAATGTTTTCTTTCACATCGTGCACTCGGAAAATGTTAACAGACCGGGCGATGCCGGAAGCCGTCGTCGCAAGCGTCCCGGGAAGCCTTTCAGAAGGCTCTGCGGTTTCGGTGATCGCTCCGATGATCGATTTCCTGGAAGTCCCGATTAAAATGGGCAGTCGAAAACGTTTGAAAGCAGATAGTCCGGACCACAGATAGAGATTGTCCGGAAGCGATTTCCCGAACCCAAAGCCGGGGTCGAGGATGACTTGATGGAGCGGATAGCCCTTATCTTTCAAAGCGGCGAGAACCGCATCGAACCGCTCTTCGACTTCGCGCACGACATCCTGATAAGTCGGGTGCGTTTGCATTGTCTGTGGCGTTCCTTGGATATGCATCAAAACAACCGGAACGCGGTGATTCTCAACGTATTCGAAAAGCTCTGAGTCCGGTGACAAGCCGGATATGTCGTTGACGATGTCGGCGCCGGCATCGACCGCTTTTCTGGCGATCGCGGCTTTGGTTGTATCTACAGAGATCGGTATCTTGAGATGTTTTGCGAGTGAACGAACGGTCGGGATGACCCGCTCTTCTTCCACCTCTTCCGGTATCCCCAGGGAACCGGGACGAGAGGACTCGCCCCCGACGTCGATGATTTGAGCGCCTTGCTGTTCCATCTCCAAGGCTGTTTCCAAAGCTTTGCGCTCGTTTCCGATCCGGCTCTGCGGATAAAAACTATCGGTAGTCCGATTGATAACCCCCATTATCAAAGGCCCCTCAAAGGAAAGGGTTTTACCGGAAGGAAGGGGTATGGGTTTCAGGTTTCGATTGTAGAGCAGCCCGAGTATCTCGCTTAAAAGGGAGAGCATGTTTTCTTCCCTGAACCTGAGCAGCTTCCGGATCACCTGCTCCCATTGGGAACGAACGCCCAAGAACAAAAGACCCGAATCAGGCGCGTCGCGCAAGGGGATAAAGACCGCGTTTAGATCGATGGTCGTTACGTGAGGTTGTAAGATGCCGAGAATAATCCGGCGTTCTTGTACGGTAAGGTGATAAGCGCACAGTACGTATGAATCTTCAGCAAGAAAAAAACGTTCCGCGATTTCTCCAAAATCGGAACATAAAAAACGCTTAAAAAGCATTCTTTAAACCCCCCACATTGAAACGGACAACTCACATACCATCAAATCAAATAAGATAAAATAAAAAAGAGAATAGAAAAAACCGAAACAATATCCCGTTCTGTAGTATACACCATTCGACCGTCTATTTCAAGTAAATCCGCAATTCGAGCTTCTCTTTATCCAAAGAAGGATTCGCGGGTTTTGTCGGAAACCGTTACATTTACCCCAGGATCAGATTCACGATTTTGTCTTTCAAGTAGATGATCTTCTTCAGGGTCTTTCCCAAGAAGTACGGCTCCAGTTTTTCATCCGCGTGCACCTTTTCCATGACCTGTTCTTCCGTTGCATTTTGCGCGATCGCGATCTTACCTCTCAATTTGCCGTTGATTTGAACTGGGATTTCGACGAGGGCTTGTTCGAGGTAGGCGTCGTAACCGGATGGAAAGCCGGTGTTGAGAATCGTTCCTTTCCCACCGTACACAGCGTGGATCTCCTCGCTGATGAAGGGCGCGTAAGGCGCCAATAAACGGGCGATATCCAAGGTTAAGCCCGGTTCGATTTCTTTCTCGTCCTGCAAGCTGTTGACCAGCTCCATCAGCGCGGCGACACCGGTATTGTACTTTATGTTTTCGAAAGCGAACTGAACGCGTTTGATCGTTTCCGCCATCTTGATTTTTGCTTTCACGGAGCTGGCGCCGGCCGGCAAGGCAGTTAAATCCCAGACCCGGTTGATAAAGCGTTTTACCGCATCCAACCCGCTTTCTCGGAAATCGCCTCCCTCCATGAAATTGCCCATAAACATCAAATAAGTCCGGAGCGTATCGACCCCGTGCGACTCGAAGTAGTCGTTGGGATTCACGATGTTTCCCTTCGATTTGCTCATCTTCTGGCCATCCTTAATAATCATACCGTGGCCTCGAAACTTTGTAAAGGGCTCCTCAAAGGGAAGAAGCCCGATGTCGTGCAAAGCCATCGTGATAAACCGCGCGTACATCAGATGCAGGTTCGCGTGTTCGTTCCCGCCGACGTACATATCCACCGGCAACCATTTTTGAACGCGGTTGGGTTCGAACGCCTCTTCCGGATTGTCCGGAGAGACATACCTCAAAAAATACCATGCGGAATCGAAAAAATTGTCGCTGACATCGGTTTCTCTTCTGGCTCTCCCGCCGCAAACGGGACAGGTTACCCACAAGAATCCTTCATTCCTGGCCAACGGCGACAACCCGCTACCGTCAGGAATATAGTCGTCGGTAACGGGTAGCAAAACAGGAAGATCCTTTTCAGGCACCGGGACGGTTCCACAGCGCTCGCAATAGAGAATCGGTATCGGGGGTCCCCAATACCGTTGGCGGGAGAGGCACCAATCATGCAGATGATACTGCACCTTGTTTTTCAAGAACGGGGCGAGGGATTCGGCCGCGGCGATAAAACGCTCGCTTTCCCAGCCGGAATACATCCCGCTTTCGACCATCAGGCCTTTTCCAGTGTAAGGCAATTGATCGTCCGAACACGTGATGACTTTCTTGATTGGCAAGGCATAGTTTTCCGCGAAGACGTAGTCCCGCTCGTCGTGGGCCGGAACACCCATTACCGCGCCCGTACCATAAGAATACAAGACATAGTCTCCGACCCATATCGGTATTCTTTCGCCGGTGAACGGGTGAAGGGCGTAAGACCCCGTAAACATTCCGGTCTTTGGGCGGCTGATCGATGTACGGGTGGCATCGTCCATCTTGCTGACGCGCGAGAAAAACTCCTTGTAGCTTTCTTTTTGTTCTTCTGTCACGAGTTTTTCCACGAAGGGGTGCTCGGGAGCCAACGTTATGAAAGTAACTCCGAAGATCGTATCTGCGCGGGTCGTAAAGACTTCGACATTTAAATCCGAATCTTCGAGTTGAAAGAGAACCGTCGTCCCTCTGGAACGACCAATCCAGCTTTTTTGGATATTTTTCGTAATATCTGTCCAGTCGAGTTCCTCCAAGTTTTCCAGCAATCGATCGGCGAATTTCGTGATTTTGAAAAACCATTGGCTCATCGTTTTCTTCTCGATGGTCGCGTTGCAACGCTCGCAGAGCCCTTCGATCACTTGTTCGTCCGCTAAAACGGTCTTGCAAGAAGGGCACCAGTTGACCTCGCTTTCTCGCTTCTCCGCTAAACCGGCTTTGAAGAGTTGCAAAAAAACCCACTGAGTCCACCGATAATATTCCGGTGAAGAGGTGTTTACTTCGCTCCGCCAGTCGTAGATTGCCCCTATCTTCTTCAATTGCTCTTCGCGATAAAACCGGATGCTTTGCGGAGTCAGCTCTGCGGGGTGTTTCCCGGTTTTCAACGCGTAATTTTCGCTATGGATTCCAAAAGCGTCGAAACCGATCGGTTCGTAGACATCGAAGCCGAGAAGCTTCATATAGCGGCCATAGACGTCCGAACCGATGAATGAGAACATATTTCCGATATGTAAACCCGAGGCGCTGGGGTAAGGAAACATCATGAGATTGTAAAAAGGGTTTTTTGCATGCTCCAAATCTATTCGAAATGGTTCCTCAGAGGCGTAGATTCCTTGCCACTTCTTTTCGATCGCTTGAAAGTCGTACATCCCGCTCAGACCTCCCGAAACCCTACCTGCCGCGTTGAAGCGGGTATCGGGTTTCTTAAAAGTTAAGGCTTATTATACCACATGCGAATATCGCCGCGACTCCCGAAGATGGGTGGAAGTGATGAGATTCGAGGTATTCGGGGTATCGTACGATTACCATACTGCTATCGGGGTATCTCTAAAAAAACTAAGCATAGACTACAACAACGAGACATATCCGTGAAGGTTATGACTTTCGTCACTTATGTCAAGCTACCCGAATTTGGTAGAATCCTGATGCTTTATTGTCTTTCTTAATAGGGTATGTATTCAGAAAAGCCTGTTCGTCGTACGATTGCATTGCGATGGGAATAGGCCGGATGCATGCTTTGTTTTTATGATCCTCCCTATTTGGTATAAGGAAGGCTAACAACACGTTATTTCATTCGGTTTACGAACTTGTGCGTGTGATTGTAAAAACCATGCTATAATTGCCCAAATTCTAAACATCCTTGCGATTATGAAACCCGACCTTTTTCGATGAGGTGTCTGACTTGAGTGAACCGATATTGAAAGTTGAGGAACTACGAACG
>CAZMHO010000012.1:0-23204 GCA_964566085.1 uncultured Thermotogaceae bacterium
TGTAATCTACTTTCGAGATATGATTTGATTTTACGAAATCATCGATTGCGATTAAATCGACCGAATAACCAACTTTTTGGTTGTTGAGCTTCGAACCAGCTCCTTTAGAATCGAGGAATAACTTCGTATTCTTTTCGTAAGCGCCTTTATTTATTGCTAGTACATTGTCAACTTTATTCCGTTTGATATTCTCATCGAGAATATCAAAATTCATTTTTTCTGGTTCGAAGGCCCAGACGCAACCTGTTTGACCAACCATGCTAGAAAACCACAAAGCAGTCTCTCCGTAACACGCGCCAAGATCTAATACATTATCGCCTTCTTTGGGAAAGACTATGTCTTTATATTCATACTGTTTAGAAATAAAAGTGTTGTATAAAGCGCTCTTGTTTGTTGTTATATTAAAGTTATTAATATTGAAAGTATCGATATATTTATTTTTATCTCCTTTGATATTCGGAATGAGGCTTTCTTCTGAACCTCTTTTTAAAAATTGGAAAGGAAAAAGAACGTTATTATTTGAACCTAAAAGAGCCGAACAAACGCGGTATTGGATGAACCACTTAAGGATACTACGTGAGTACTCATCGTTTAGTAGTGGGAACAGATTGTCTATTTCCTCATGCTTATAAAGCACAAACCTTAAGAATTTCCTGCCAGCTTCGTCGTTTTGAGTAGGGCAATCTTCAAGTAAACGAACGAAATCGGCTTGTTTAACAAGAATGAACCCGAACTTTGAAAGTAATTTATTAATTACCTTTTTTGTTTTTTTTAGGATCAAATGGCGGTAAGCTTGTTCAGGGTGAGGAAAAGTGTACCCGCTACGACTCGCGATTATTCGGTCCATCACTTCAAATACTAAATCTTTTGTGACTCCCATAAACCCTCCTTGATTATCTACTTCGTCGATGAATACCATACGTACTATCAATAGAATAGTTGTAACATAGTTATGATAAATTTCAAAAGAATAAACGAAGTATAATAAACGTACGATTCGTGTCGATATTATCGAAAGTAATAGCATTAGAAAATTGAACAGCCTTCATTTACAAGTCCCTACTATTTTCGGTTTTTATGAAGCAAAAGATAACGCGCTCAACCTCTCTTACACTTCCTTCGCTCCGTAGCGTGTTTGGTTCATAACTTGACGTATTATTCTTCGATTTGAAGAGGCGAATATCAACAAAAAACCGACATTTCCTATCAACAAGAAAAATTCTTCTTTTATCACGTATTTTAGCATACACGCGAGTATATAAAAACTGAGGTTGATTATAATTACGTATAAAACTCCCTTCAGGTTGAAAAAAGAGATCTTGTGGCGGGTCTTCAACCACCAATAGTAAAAAATGACCGCTAAGGCACTGATAGCGGCTGTGCTAAAGGCAATCCCGGCGTGTCCGAAGGGCTTTAGCAATACCCAATCGAAGAAAGCATTCAAGCCGAGAAAAACGACGGAAAGCCGGCTGACGAATTTTATATCCTTCAGCGAAATTAAGGTATTGGAAATTAACCCCCCGATCGGAGAGAGGATGATAATGACACTGTAACCGATCAGCGAGGAGCTGACCAGTTCCGTGGATTGACTGTCAAAAGCCCCTCTCTGAAAAACGATTCGTATGAGGGGTTCCGCCATCAAGATGACCCAGAAGGTCAGCGGAATGACGATTCGCATCAAATCGTCGTTTGTCTTACGCATCCGGCGTTCGATGGCGTCAAAGTCTTTCCTCGCGGCCGCTTCTCCGATTTCCGTGTAGGTGGTGGTTAAAAAGCTGCCCACAATAACCCCATTAATCATGGCTAACAGAACATGCGAATAGCGCAGCGCGGAGATTCTTCCGGCAGGGAGAAAAGACGCGAATATTTTATCGACGATGTTGTTGATCATCCCGGAACTTGAGCCGATGATTAAGGGTATCGCTAATTGGAGCGTTTGTTTGGCAGAGGTTGACATTCTGCTTACAGAAAATATTTCTTTTTGGTCGAAAAAACGAAGCGAATAGATACCGATAAAAAGCGTCATCACCAGGTATCCGACTACCCAGGTGAACACATACGCCGCTTCCGACCACAACGGGGCTAAAAAAAACAGCATCGGTATCGCGATGATGTTGAAGATGAGTTGGAAGGAAGCCGTCTGTATGAAACGGCGCTCGGCTCTTAAAACTGCGGTAAAGATGGAGCCGAAGCCATGGATCAACGGTAAAACGCTTAATACCCGCAGTTTTCTCGCCGCGTACTCTAAGATTTCGCCTGAGTAACTGGGCGCGAACCCCTTTATTAATAGGTCCGGAAAGAAGAAGAGAAGCGCGGAAAAAACGAAAAGAACGACGCTCGCCAGTTTTAAGACCTGGGAAGCGTACCGTTTGGTCTGCTCCGGGTCTTCCCCGTTTTTGACACCCAGGTAAACTGGGATCATCATGGTGCTCAGGGCGCCGGCAATGATGCCGGAAAGATTCTCCGCGGGTTCCATTGCGATGATAACGGCGTCCAATCGCCAGGAAGTGCCAAACTGGGCTGCAAGAACCATTTCGCGGATAAACCCGAGCCCTTTTGATAACAAAGAAAATCCGAAGAGAAAAATTGTCCCGAACGCAACGGACTGAGCCCCGCCAGATAGACGTTTTATGGTAGATAATCGCTCTTTGATCGACACGCGTATGAACCCCTTTTAGTGCCTTTCATCATACATAAGGAGATAAAACTTGGATAAGGTGGAGAATAAAAAACGTTACTCGCGGCGACAGGCCGTAGGAACGGATAAGCTTTTTCTGATTATACCAGAAATTTCGCCGGTTGACATTGATCGTTGTTTTGATATATATTGTAAAAGCGGTCGAAAAAATCGGGCTGCCCGTGCGTTAGAAAGCGCGACGATACACGATGGGAGGAAAAGGGTACTTCCGCCTAGAAATCGATAATAAAATACGCCTAACTAAAGTTCGGCGCTTTAACCGGGGTTTTTCGTTCTTCTTTTTTTGGCAAAAGAAATAATGGGGTGTAGGAGAGAGAACGATGACCAGATACGAAGGTCATCGAAAATCGGCGTCAAGGATTAAGAAAACCCCATGCCCAACTGAAGTTGGGCGCTCCAAATCTCGATGAATGGCTGGTTCTCTTGTTTTTTGCGGTATTTGTGCAGGATTGCGCGGGAGTGTGCGGATTCTTCAATATGATGAGCGGTTAAGAACCACATCGGAACCAAACCAGGACGAGATACCGAACCAAAGTTCGGCGCTCCAAATCGGTATTTCTTGCAAATCTCTTATTTTCGTTATTAAAGTAAAGTTAGGAGTTATAAGACAAGTGCGATTAAGGACTATCGCGGTGTCAGAAATTTAGGAAGGTGATTTTATGAAAATTGCAGTCGTCTACGACCCGTTTCGGTCAACGGAAGAACAGAAGATGGTGGAAACCATCGCGGGCGTCTTATCCCGAAAGCGTGAGACAAAGCAAGTTGTTTTCGGGGACGATTTTATCCGAACTGTGAAAGCGTTCGATATGGTCTTTAATCTCTCCATATGGGGAGGCAAAGAAGGACGGCAGGTTCACGTGCCGGCGATTTTGGATGTGCTGGGGATTCCGTATACCGGTTCTCCTGTGTTAACCCATTCCATTTGCCTTGATAAGGTTCTCACGAAGATCCTTCTTCAAAATTTCCGGGTTCCGACTCCGGCTTACGAATCTTTCGAAGTGGGGCGGCTACCGGATCATATCGACGGGAAGATGTTCGTGAAGCCTTCGCGCGAAGGAAGCGCGATGGGTATTCACAAAGACTCTCTGGTTGATGATCTCGTTAGCTATCAAAACAAGGTTCGCGGTATTCACGAACAGTTCAACGAGCCCGCCCTCGCCGAAACATTTATAGAAGGGAAAGAGCTAACCGTGGGTTTCTTGGGAAACGGCGAGGCTTTGGAGGTCTTACCCATTCTGGAAATCGATTTTTCCTCTCTGCCGGAGGGAACGGAACGTTTCTTTTCGTATGAGGTCAAGCATGAATTTGATGAGCAAACGCGTTTTTATTGCCCGGCGAGGATTGACAAGGCTTTGGCGCGAAAAATTTGCGAGGCGGCGAAAGAGGCTTTTCGGGCGCTGGGGTTAAGAGACTATGCTCGTATGGATGTCCGGTTGCGTGGGGAGGCGTTCTTCTTTATCGACATCAACTCGATGCCTCAGCTGGTCCCCGGGTACTCGGATTTGCCGAAAATGGCAGCGGTCGCGGGGTACGCCTATGAAGAGGTCATCGAAAAAATCTTAGAAGCCGCGATCTCACGGAACGGGTTAACGGTGACATAACGGGAGTGGGAACGTCGGAAATACGCCTTGTTCAAGGCTAACAATAACGGAAAAATCGCGCAGACCCATTGATCTCTGCGCGATTCGTGAAAAACACTTCTTATCGATCCGCCGCTTATTAGACGCTAATTGGCGTAAGCAACCGAACGTTTTTCCCGGATGACCGTCACTTTCAATTGTCCGGGGTATTGCACTTCTTCTTCGATCTTTTTCGCGATCTCGAAAGCCATCTGATCCGCAATTGCATCGTCCACCTTCTCTGGCATCACAATGATGCGCAGTTCTCTTCCGGCTTGGATGGCAAATGCTTTTTCGACATTTCCGTATTCATTGGCGATGCTTTCGAGTTTTTCCAGCCGTTTGATGTACAGATCGACAGTTTCGCGCCTCGCGCCCGGGCGGGCTGCCGAAAGGGCGTCCGCGGCGGCGACGATGACCGATTCCGGACACGTGGCTTCCGTTTCGTTGTGATGGTATTGGATCATGTTGATGATATCCTCTTTTTCTCCATAGCGTTTGGCAAGTTCCGATCCGATCAGCGCGTGAGAGCCGTCCACCTCGTGATCAACGGCTTTCCCGATATCGTGCAAGAGCGCTCCGCGTTTCGCCCGTTCCACATTGAGCCCGAGCTCGCTCGCCATCAGAGCCGCCAATTTGGATACTTCGATCGAATGTTCCAAAACGTTCTGCCCGAAGCTCGTACGGAATTTCAAACGTCCGATAAGCTTCGTCAATTCGCCGTGAAGCCCTTTGATTCCGGTTTCGAACAAAGCATTCTGCCCTTCGTCTTTGATGATTTTAATAATTTCGTTTCGAGCTTTGTCGTACATTTCTTCGATATTCGCCGGGTGAATCCTTCCATCGACGATCAGTTTCTCTAAGGTCAATCGAGAGATTTCTCGCCGAAGGGGGTTAAAGCAAGAGATCACAACGACTTCCGGCGTATCGTCAATGATGAGATCCGTTCCAGTAATTTTCTCAAAGGCGCGAATGTTTCTTCCTTCTCGCCCGATAATCCGTCCCTTCATGTCGTCCGAGGGAAGGGGCACCGCATTGACGGCCAATTCGTTGACGAACTCCGAGGCATGTCGCTGGATCGCCGTCGAGACGACCCATTTGGCTTGTCGATCCGCGTCATCCGCATAGGCGTCTTTGATCTCCTTGAACATTTGTGCGATGTCGTGTTCATAGCGTCTTCTCGTATGATCAAACACGATTTCTTTCGCTTCATCTTCGGTCATCCCCGCTATTCTGAAGAGTTCCTCTTTCTGAGCGTTCACCAGTTGAACGATCTCTTTCTCTTTCTCGTTCACGGTGTTCTCTTTGTTCCGAACCTGCTCTTCCCGTTTAATCAGTTGTTCTTCCCGCAAGGATAAGGCCTCGTCCCGCTTATCCAATTTTGTTTCGGTTTTTTTCAGTTCCTCTCGCTGGCGGTTTTTTTCGGCCAACGCCTCTTCTTTTATCTTGTGCGCTTCCTCTTTGGCGTCGAGCCTCGCGTTCTTGACGATATCCTCCGCTTCTCGTTTCGCTTCTTTCTTTATTTCTTCCGCCGATTGGTTTGCTTCGTTAAACTCTTTTTTTAGTTCGTCGCGAATTCTTTCCGATAAAAACTTCCTGGAATAAAAGATCCCCAGTAGTCCTCCGATGCAAAAAGCGATCATTGCCAGGAGGATCCATAAGATAATGCCCATTTTACACCTCCATATATTTAAGCCACTCTATTAGCGACAGTTTTCGATCATTTCCAATGCCAGGCCGATATCTCGCGATTCGAAACCGCGCCTGAGCATCTTGTTTTTCCATTTTGTCGGATCAAACGTTTTATCTTTTGCAGCCCATTGAGAGAGGAGCGTGGGTATGTTTTCCCGCGCCGATAAAGAGCGCCATTTGTCTAAGACCAGAGTATGCGGGATTCCTAACCGGCCCAGTTCCTCTCGTAAAACGTAGATCCCTTTTTTCTTTAGCGTCAACCCCTCATATAAAAACATCTCAACGAAGCGCTCATCGTCGATCAGTCCGTTTTCTTTCATCCTTTGAATGACAACCTCTATCATTTCGTTTTCAAAGCCTTTTTCGGAGCACCTTTCTCTAGTTTCCTCCTCGGTGCGAATTCGAAAGCGAAAGAGGGTTCGCACGTAATTCTCTATTGCCGCAAGCTCGTCATTCATCTTCCTGGGTAACGATCACCGGTGTTTTTTTTATTCCGTGCTTTTCTCGAATACGGTGTTCGATCTCTTCGGCGACCGCCGGATTATTGGCGATGAAGTCAACGGCCGAATTTTTCCCTTGTCCCAGACTGGTTTCCTCTCCTTTAAGGTTGACGTAGCTGAACCAAGACCCTTTCTTCTGGATGATCTCTAGCTCCGAGCCGAGGGTTACGAGCTCATTTTCTCTGACGATCCCTTTTCCGTACATAATATCGAACAATGCTTCCCGGAACGGTGGGGCGACCTTATTTTTAACAACCTTTACGCGCGTTTCCGAACCGACCGATTCGTTCGAATCCTTGAGTGTGCCGATCCGGCGTACATCAAGCCGAATGGAAGCGTAAAACTTCAACGCCATGCCGCCCGTTGTCGTTTCAGGATTACCGAAGGCGATACCGATTTTCATGCGTAACTGGTTTGTGAAAAAGACACAGGTCTTCGATTTGTTTACAACACCGGAAAGTTTCCTAAGGGCTTGAGACATCAAACGGGCTTGCAATCCCATTTGCATATCGCCCATATTCCCTTCTATTTCCGCTTTGGGAACCAAAGCGGCGACCGAGTCGATCACGATGATATCTACCGCTCCGCTGCGCACAAGGGTCTCCACGATCTCCAAAGCCTCTTCTCCGCTATCCGGTTGCGAAATCAGAAGGGATTCGAGATCGACCCCCAAATTTTTCGCATAGAGCGGATCTAACGCGTGTTCTGCGTCTATGAAAGCGGCGATGCCTCCCTTCTTCTGCGCCTGGGCGATGGCGTGCAACGTGATCGTGGTTTTGCCACTCGACTCGGGGCCGTATATCTCGACGATTCTTCCTCGGGGATACCCTCCGACACCTAAGGCGATATCGAGGGATATCGAACCCGTCGGTATCGTTTCTATACTCGTATTCAGACTGTCCGACCCCATAATCATGATACTGCCCTTTCCGAAATCTTTCTCTATTTGGTGAATAGCTGAATCTAAAGCTTTCTTCTTATCTTTGTTCGTATTCTCCATGCTGCCCCCTTCTATTAAGTTGCTTCGTTTCTGTTGTATTTTCCGAGGCACGTGTACTCTGGCCCTTGCGCAGTCAAGACGGACTTATACAGGAATACTTGCCGAACGGTGAATATCATAGACGGAATTTCGATTTGAGGGATGAGCGCTTGCCAACGATCGGGCGCCTTTCGAAATCTGCCGAACGTAATGTGCGCGTTTTCTGTTTCGATTGGCTCCGTTTGCAGGGGCAGTAATAGCTGATTCAGTTGGGTAGCCAAAGCATTCAGCGCGCCGTGCTTCTTGATCCCTAACCAGCACACGGTTGGAGCTCCTCCTTTTTTAAAGACGCCGAGCCGATCGGTTTCCAATGCAAAAGGGGTAAATTGAAGGTTTTTTTCCAGGAGCGCGTTGAGTGTTTGAACGGTGTCGGGCGTTTTTTCCCCCAAGAAAAGCAGCGTGACGTGAAAATGTCCGGTTTTAGTCCAAGAGGCTTCAAATCCGAGTTTCTGGAGTTCGAGCTGTGTTTCGAGCGCCTTGGATTCGATTTCTTCGCTTATTCGTAAGGCAAGAAAAACTCTCATTTTTTCCCTCCTTTTGTTGGTAAGTACGTCAATCCGGAGATCACCGTAACGGCGATCGTAATCCAACCGAAGGCGACGATAACCAAGTCAGGAAACAGGGGCGTGATCCGTTGCGCCAACAAGATACCGATGAAGGCGAGCTGTATGACCGTTTTTGTTTTTCCCCACCAATTCGCCGCAACCACAGTACCTTTCGAAGCCGAGATCATCCGAAGTCCGTTCACAAAGGTGTCGCGCAGTACGATCACGGCCACCACCCAATAACTTACGGCCTGCAGGTAGGTAAGCACGCACAGAATCCCTGTTACAAAAGCTTTGTCGGCCAGTTGGTCCACGAACTTGCCCAAATCCGAAATTTCTTTGCGTTTCCGCGCGACGTAACCGTCCAGCCAATCGGAAAGAGCGCCAAAGATATAGAGGATCAATGTTAGCCAGAGGAGAAATCCGTTGCTTCCACTATACTCGATCAAGATCATGATGATCGGAGTTACGAGGACTCTGAAAAAGGTAATTTTCGTCGCAGTCGTAATCATCATTCCGGTGTACCTCCTAAATCGTAAGCATCGACTTCGGTTACCCGACAGGTATAAAATTCTCCCAGCGTAAGCTGCTCCTCCGTATAAACATCGAATAGTCCGTCGATATCCGGAGCATCTCGCATCGTTCTCCCGACATAATGAGATTCTTCGGCTTCCACGAGCACACGAAAAGTCTTTCCAAGAAGCTGTTGATTCTTTTCGTAAGAAATCTCTTGCTGCAAGGTCATGATCTCGTCTAAACGGCTCGCCGAAACTTTGGCGAAAACCTTCTCCAGTTTTTTCTTGTTTACCGGAGCGCCTTTTTCCGGTGAGAAACGGAAGACGCCGAGCCGGTCGAATCGGGTTTCTTTTAAGAAGGCAACCAGTTGGTCGAAATCCCGACCGGTTTCACCGGGGTACCCGACCATAACGGTAGAGCGAAGAACCGCTTCCGGAATCCGTTCTCGAATGTGTCGAAAGATCGCGCTGAGCTCTTCACGACCTTTGATTCGATTCATCGCGCGCAGGACCGAATCGGAGGCGTGTTGAATCGGTATGTCGAAGTAGGGGAGAACTTTGTCGCAGGCGCAGAAGCTATCCAACAGAGGGAGATCGAAATGGTCGGGGTGGACATATAGAACGCGGATCCAAAAATCCCCGTCGATCGCGTCGAGAGAGCGCAGCAAATTCGGGAGCGTATTTCCGCCATCCTCGTATTGGGTCGTGTCCTGATCCACCAGGATAATTTCCTTCTTGCCTTTACGGACAAGCTCTTCCACTTCCCGGCGGATGTGCGTCATCTGGCGACTGCGATGCGGCCCTTTGAAGGAAGGGATCGCGCAAAACCCGCAGTTACGATCGCATCCGTCTCCGGTTTTAACGTAAACGTAATACGGTGGACGTTCGAAAAATTGAGAGGAGAGGGCGCATTCGGTATTTGGTTGTTCCGAATATAAGACGAGCGCGCGCTTCGTATCCGCTTGTAGATGAGACATCAACCCTTCCGCTATCCGATCCACTGGCAAGACGCCGATAAACCCGTCGAGTTCCGGGATTTCCTTCTGCAGGGTTTTCAGGAAGCGCTGGACCAAACACCCCCATGCAAAAACGCGCCGGCGGTCCGGTTGTTCCTGCTTCCACTGCAACACGTATTCTAAGAGCGTTTCTATCGATTCTCGTTGCGCGTCCAGGATAAACGCGCAGGTATTAACAACGACCCATTCCGCTTCGGAAGGCGAAGAAACAATGATGCTACCCGAAGGGAGGAGACTCTTCAAAAGCTGGCTGTCCGCTTCGTTTTTGGGGCATCCTAACGTTTCGATATATATTTTCATACAAAATTCCCTTCATCGGGTTATCCCTTCCCGTTCTTTCCATACAATGCCTTTCGTTTTTCGAGATAACCCTCACGAATCTTTGTCAACGGTTCGATATACTCGGGAGCGCAGTAATTCGCATAGGTGTACGGCAAGGGCGCAAAGGCGCCGTCGATGTACATTAAAGTAATCTCCGCATATATGCCTCTTCCCAAATATAAACGGTTTGCCCAATGTTTCGTTGAGGCCAGAACGAACTGGGTATGATGGATGTAGCCGGAATCAAGATTGATCGCGCGCTTTCCGTTTGTTTGAAGGGCGCTCTCGATCTCATTCGTTTTGATTTTGATCGCCGGTAGCTCATAGGGGTGCACTAAGTCTTTAAAACCAAGCAGCCGGCCTTGAATCGGTCCATTTCCCATTTCTTTGTTATAATAAAACGTATACTTTCCGAAATCCAACAACTCTGAAACGAAATCAACCTCTCCGAACTGCCCAATCAAGATCGGTTTAGCCGTTTCTAAGCGATAGTCGACGAATGCGCCGAAAGCGAAGATCACCAAATTGACCAACTCGGGTTTACGAATACCGCCCACGTTTATCGCACCTCAAATTCCGTCCAACTGATTTCTTTTTCGTATTGGCCATATTGTATCACAACTGCGCTTCTATCGGGATTCGATATCTTCAGTGGGGCGCTTCCGGAGAAACGGACGCTTTCTTTTTCCCCGAGCCGGTACACGGCGCCCTCTCGCGTGATGGTTACGGGTGAGGCGCCTTCATTCCTGATGAAGAGCTGGTTTTCGTTGAGGAGTTTTATCGCGATGAAAAGTTGGAGGGTTACCACGATGGCAAGAAAGCCGACCAGGTATTTGAGCCATCGGGAGATCGGACCGATACGCGTTTTCATTTGACGGGCATGGCGTTCTTTCGCGCTTTTGGTTTCGTAATCCGCCAATCCGCCCGCGTATTTGTCAAAAACGCGTTGTTCCGTCAAACCAAGCAAAGCGGCGTACCGTTTTAGGAAATCCTGCAGATAGATCCCGGGAATTTCGTTTAAAAACCCTTCTTCCAATCGGTTGACAGTTTCGACAGAGATATGCGTCTTTTCGAAGACATCCTCCGGGGTCAGCGCGAGGTAGTTTCTGCGCTGGCGAAGCATCAACCCCAACTCTTGCCACTCGCTGACCGGACGCGTCATACGTTTTCCATCGACCCGTTAAGAACGTCCGGAGGCGGCTTTTTCGATACGGTTCATCAAAGCAAAGCCCAAGCCGATTTCTTCAAACCCTTCGATAATGCCCCATCGGTAACCGAGGGCGTCCACCGTGCGCAGGGAATGAAAAAGATTCTGCGCGATGCTGTAAAGGTTATAGCGGCTACCCATCGAGATCGCGGAATACCCTCTGGAGGTGTAGTAGTTTATCGTTTCGGCGGTCGCTAAGATCAAAGCTTCGTTTTCTTCCTCGCGCAGCCTCAGATACAACTCTTCGACGCTTTTGACAAGTCTCGAAAGGTTTTCCGTCCACGGAACGAGCTTCATAAAAGCTTCTGGCGCATAGTGCCTGTATTTCATACCCGGCGCGAGGGCTCTGGAGCTTTTCAGATTGATTTCGAGGTTGGGGATAATTTCCTTCAACTTTTCGACGGTAATCGGCCCCGGGCGCAATAAAACAGGCGGTGTTTGGAGCAATGAGATGATCGTGGACTCCAATCCGATTGTGATCGGGCCGTTATCGATGATCCATTCGACCTTGCCTTCCAATTCCGACAGGTGTTCTGGCCGCGTGGAACTGGGTTTCCCAGAGATATTCGCGCTGGGCGCGGCGATGGGTTGACCGGCCAAATTGATCAAAATTTGCGCGATGGGGTGAGAAGGGAATCGAATGGCCACAGAAGGCTTCCCCCCGCTAACGGTATCCGAAACCTTATCCGATTTCGGTACGACGAAGGTAACCGGCCCCGGCCAAAACCGTTCCGCCAGCGCGAAAAACAGGTCGGGGGCCGAATCACGCATCAACTCGGCGGCCTCATTGATATCGGCGATATGGACGATCAACGGATTGTCCGAGGGACGCCCTTTCACGTGGAATATCCGTTGTATCCCTTCCACAGAGTAGATACCGGCGCCCAACCCATAGACCGTTTCCGTTGGGAATACCGTCAATTCGCCTTTCGTCAGGGCCTCGGCGGCGGGTTTTATTAGTTCTTGCATTTGAAAAAGAGAATGCTTGTCGGTGAGTACGACTCTTCTGGTTGAAACAACCGAAGCGCACGCATTCTCTTTATTATCCGGGAGAAGCCCGCGGCTTTTCTCGTTTCCATCCATATTCAACACCTGATTAACTTCTGAATAACGTCTTAAAGAGCCTCCAGAAAGTAGGTTTTGAGAGTTTGTAATCCTCCTGCAGGGGGATTTTGTGACCTAACAACCTGCGCGCGATATTCGTAAATATCTTGTTCAGCTCATTGTTGCCTTCAAAGGCGATCGGGAGTCCGCGATTTGAACCGATCACCACCGCTTCCGAATCCGGGACAATCCCGACCAGCGGGATCGCCAACGTCTTGGTTACGTCTTCGATCGATAACATCCCGCGTTTTTCGGCAACGTTCGGGCGAAAGCGATTGACGATCAGAAAAATGTTCTCTTCAGAGATTTTGCTTTTTTCCAGCAGACCGGTCACACGGTCGGCATCGCTCACAGCGGTATACTCCGGATTGGCGACGACAAGGGCGGCATCCGCCGCGACCACTGCGTTTCGAAATCCGCTCTCGATCCCCGCTGGCGAATCGATGAGGATGACATCGAAGTTCGGCCGCAACTGGGCAACGACATTCTCCATATCTTCCGGGTTCATCATCTCTTTCGTCGCAATCTGAGAAGCGGGCAGAAGGTAGAGATTGCGACTCGTCTTATGACGGACCAGCGCTTCCAAGGCGCCGACCTTCCCGCTAATCACATCGATAATCGTGTACAAGATTCGATTTTCGAGACCGAGTACCACATCCAAGTTCTTCAAACCGATATCCGCGTCGATCAAGCACGTTTTCTTTCCCAGACCGGCGAATACAGCTCCGAGGTTTGCCGTAACCGTTGTTTTGCCGACGCCACCCTTGCCGGATGTGATCACGAAAACTTGTCCCACTTTCAACCCCCTCGCTTTTCATTCTGTCCGTTTTCGGACAAAAGATTTAGAATGGCATTTGCCGGGTTTTTTTCCGTCATTTTCTGTTCGACATAACGGACAACCGTTTCGATATTTTTAAGGAAATCTCCTCTAAGAGAACACCCCGAAGCTTTCAAATGGCCTCCGCCCCCAAAATGCAGAGCTACTTGCGAAACGTCGAACCATTTTTTTGAGCGGAAACTCACGCGGGTCTCGCCGGTCTCGGACTCCACGAACAAAATCGCGCACTCCGTCCCTTTGATGGATCGCAACTCGCCGATGAATCCGGCCGTGTCCTCTTCCGCGCACGCGGAGGCTCTGAGCATCTCCTGCGTGATCAAAGAATAGACGAGCTTGCCCGAGAGTAAGACTTCGATCTTGTCTATCATCTGGGTCAACAGGCGGAACTCCTCCGTTTTCTTGTTCTCCAAAATGGTTGAAGCGTTGAAATAAGGTTGCGCGCCGTGCTCCACCAAGAACGCCGCGTCCCGAAACAGTTCTGCTGTTGTGTTGCTGTAACGGAAAAACCCGGAATCAGTTTGCAACCCTAACAAATTAAGGGTTGCCAAGATTGGGTCGTAGGCCACCCCGATGCGTTTGTTCAACAACAAAATCAGCTGGGCGGTAGCGGAGGCGGTTGGCTCGACCCATTGCACCGTTCCGAACGATAGCGCGGATCGGTGATGATCGATTATGCATGAGGGTCTTTCATCCAGCACTTTCGCGAAACGGCCCATTCTGTCTGGAGAAGACCCGTCTACGAAAATCAGGGCTTCAAACCCGTTTTCGATCGGATATCCTTTGATTTGATCGCATAAGGGGATCGATTGGAAGACTTCCGGAATCGGCCAATCGATGGCAGTCACGGTTTCCTTTCCCAGTCTACGCAAACCAAAACTAAGCGTAAGAGCCGAACTGATCGCGTCTCCATCCGGTTGTATGTGGCTAATGATGAGAAAAGACCGGTATCGATCTAAAAATGCGTTAACCTCTTGGACTTTCTTTTCGGAGATCACGTTCGCGGCGACTCCAAGCGTTTCTTCTCTTTCTTTTTCTCATACATCCGTTTATCCGCCTTATCCAACGCGGAAAGGGGGGTATCCGTTCCGAGCAGTATCCAGAAACCGATGGTGACGTCTAAGGTAACCGGGAATCTCGTCTCATACAACGCGCGTTCAAATCGTTGGGTGAACCGCAAAAGGTCCTCCTCCGTATCGATCAGCAACAACACGACGAACTCGTCCCCTCCGAACCGGTAGGCCCGTTCCCCTTTTCGGATGCTTCCGAGAATGATCTTGCCGAAAAGAGAAAGCACCGAATCTCCCGTGATATGCCCGAATCGATCGTTGATGCTTTTGAATCGATCGATATCCATAAAGACGACACCGACTTGGTATTTGGCGCGTTTTACGTTTTCAATATGCGTTTGAATATCCTCAATTAGCGTATCTTTATTATAGAGCTTTGTCAACGCGTCGATATGCGCTTGCTCGGAGACTCTCTCCAGCGCGTCTCCCAACACCTCCTCGATGATCACGTCGTGTAAGATCATCGCAAACCCTTGATCAGCTCCTTCTCCGTCTGTCAATCGGGCGCTGTAAAGCCTCACGTGCGTCAATATCCCTTCCTGATTCTCAATCCACACTTCGAGCGAAGCGGAATCGCCGCGGAGGTGATGCATCTGGAGGAAAATGTCGAATGTGATTTTCTTGCCGAAGATATCGATCATGTGTATCGCGTGATCAAAGGATTGCCCGACAATCTTTTCCGTTGTGTGCCCCGTAATCAAAGCGGCGCCGCTATTCCAAAACAAAAAACTCCCTTCCTTATCGACAATCGCGACACCGGTGGAAAAGAGATCGAGCGTGTTGATCAATGATTGAAAGGATATTTCATACATCATAATCCCGTTCCTTTCGTTTGCGCTTCTTGAAATTATAGCATAAACCAGCGAATCGCCAAGTAGGCCGTGGCCACCGCCAAACCGATTAACGTCACAACGATTCCTTCTTTTAGGAAAGCGGTATACTTGACCCGATCTTTGTAGTTCTTTTCGACTAAACCGATGGCGACCATATTCGCCGCTGCCCCGCTAAAAGAGGTGTTCCCTCCTAAACTGGCCCCCAAAGCCAAAGCCCACCAAAGTTCATAACTGTTCGGGATCGTTCCTTGGAGGGATTGAACGATCGGGATGAAAACCGTGGTAATCGGCACGGCGCCGATGATGCCGCTGAGCAGTCCGGACACCCATAGAACGGTTAAAACAATAAAGATCGGAGAGACCTGCATCTGGGAGATTGCCGTCGCCACGGCTCCGGTGACGCCAACGTCTTTGAGCGCGCGGGTCAGCGCGAACAACCCGATGAAGAAAAAGATGGTTTCCCATTCGATCTCCGCGGAGATCGTTTGGAAACTGCCTTTGCTCAGGATCAGAATGGCAATGGCTCCGCTCAATGCGATCAAAGAAGGTTCGTACCCTAAAACGGAGTGCAGCAGAAATCCGAGGATGACGAAACCGAAAACGCCCAGGCTCTGTTTGAATAATCTCGCATTCGTAATCGCTTTTGAAGGGTCGATGGAGAGCAGACGCTCCAGTTTTTCTGATGGGATATTCGTTATTCCGGCGTTTCTTCTGCGAAAATACGCAATATAGACAGCCAGAACGATCAGAGTGGGCCAAAGCATCACCGAAGAAAACTGAATAAAACCGGCATTCGCCGCGCTGCCGATGAGCAGATTAGGGGGATCGCCCAAAATCGTGGCTGTCCCGCCGATGTTTGCGGAGAACAACAAGGCGAGCAGAAGAGGCGTCGGGTTAATCTGTATCGAATCGGCGATCAGAAAGACGATCGGGGAAAAGACCAGGATCGTTGTGACGTTGTCCAAAACGCTGGACAAAACCGCGCCGGTGATAAGCATTAAAAAGGTGATTCGCAGCATTTGGCCTTTTGAGATCTTTACGATCCACGCCGTTACGAACTCAAAAAACCCGGTCGACTTCAAAACGCCAACGATGATCATCATTCCCAGCAGCAGCCCGATGGTATTGAAATCTACGTACTCCCCGACCGTTTCCACGGTCAGTTCCGGAGAGATTTTCAACAGTAGAATGATGATCCCGGCGGCAAAAGCCACGACCGATCGGGGGTACTTCCCCTGCATGATCAAAGCATAAGCGATGACGAAGATCGTAAGCACAACAACCGTTATCATTGGACTCCCTCCCCAAAATTCGAGCACCCCGAAGTATATCACAATGAGAGGGGAGGGAAGGTTGGCGCGCCAATAAAAAAAGGGGCTTTCGCCCCTTTTTCCGGAAAACGATTCTTAGGGGTAGATTCCTCTTAATTTCGTCGCCGTTGCCACTTTTTCGATCGAAACGGCGTAGGCGGCAGAACGCATATCGGTGTTATACTTCTCTTTCGCGCCCGCGACATCGGCAAAAGCCTTTTTCATAAGTCTGTGCAAGGCTTTTCGGACTTCGTCGATATCCCAGAAATACCATTGCATACCCTGCACCCATTCGAAATAAGAGACCGTGACGCCGCCGGCATTGGCTAAGAAATCAGGAACGATAAAAGCGCCTTTCTTCAGCAGGATTTCGTCTCCTTCCGGAGTAATCGGGCCATTTGCCGCTTCGACGATGATCTTGGCTTTAATGTCATTCGCGTTCGCGGCTGTGATTTGATTCTCCAAGGCGGCGGGGATTAACACATCGACGTCGCAACAGAGGAGTTCTTCGTTCGATATTTCGCGATCAGCATTCGGATACCCTTTGATGACCTTGTTCTTCGCGCAGTAGGCCATCAGGTCGTCAACGTCGAATCCGGAATCCTTATAGTATCCGCCAGAAATGTCGCTGACAGCAACGATCTTCGCGCCGAGCTCTTCTGAGATGAGTTTCGCGGTATATTGGCCGACATTTCCGAATCCCTGGACGGCGATCCTCATTTGATTTATCGGTTTGCGGACTGTCCCTTTGTCCGTCAAATACTTGACGACTTCTTCGGTGCAAACGCGAACGCCGCGGCCGGTTGCTTCGGTTCTGCCGAGAGATCCGCCGAGTTCCAAAGGTTTTCCCGTAACGATTCCCAGAACAGGCTCCCCTACGTTCATGCTGTAAGTGTCCATAAACCAAGCCATAATCTTACCGCTCGTATTCATATCGGGGGCGGGAATATCTGTTTTTTCTCCGATAATGACTTGGATTTCCGAGAAGTATCTTCGGGAAAGCCTCTCCAACTCCCCCTCTGAAAGAAGAGACGGATCCACCTTCACGCCGCCTTTTCCACCGCCGTAGGGAATCCCCACAACAGCCCCTTTCCACGTCATCCAGAATGCCAAGGCTTTGACTTCGTCCAAGGTGACGTCTTGGTGATAGCGAACCCCACCTTTCGCTGGGCCTCTGGCAACATTGTGCTGAACGCGGTGGCCGGTAAACACTTTGATACTGCCGTCATCCATCTTTACCGGGAAGTTAACGGTGAGTTCTCTCTTCGGATGAGACAGCACTTCTCGCATGTTTGAATCCAACTTCATGACGTCAGCCGCTTTGTTAAATTGCTTCAATGCATTTTCGAATAAGCTCACGGATTTTCCTCCTTATACAGTCTACTGTTCTCTATACGCCCTATTTTACTCAAAAACCTCGGGAAAACCAAACACCAGTTACTGCGTTTAGATGGTTTTCGACGCGGAAAACGTGGAAAATACCGGAATTTCTTGCCTATACCAAAGTATGCGTTTTTTCTTGTTTTTATCGTAGGATTCGTGTCCTTTTTTCGATGAATCCATTGACATAAAATCGAGCTTTGTGATAATATCCATCAATAATAAATAGTGGATGACGATTGATTCCCGTACATCCGAAGAGTTCTCTTTCAAGGAAAAATGGAGGGATAGTGTGCCAGAAGCGATATTAGAGGTAAAAAATCTGAAAAAGCATTTCCAAACTGTCAAGGCGGTAGACGGCATAACGTTTGATGTAAACCAAGGTGAGGTCTACACCCTGTTAGGGCCGAACGGGGCGGGAAAAACCACGACGCTCGAAATTATCGAAGGGATTCGGAAAGCCGATGAGGGGGAGATTCGGTTTTTTGGCAAGGCGATGAAGCACGTTGATCGCCGCACGAAAGAAAAAATTGGCGTGTCGCTGCAAACAACCGCATTCATTCCTCACTTGAAAGTCAAAGAGACGGTCGCTTTGTTCGCCTCTTTCTTTGAGACCTCTCTTCCTGTCGATGATGTGATCGGGTTCGTTTCTCTCGAGGAAAAGAAGAACGCCTACGCGGAAAAGCTTTCAGGTGGTCAAAGACAGCGGTTAGCCATCGCTTGCGCCTTGATCAACGATCCGGAATTTGTCTTTCTGGATGAACCGACGACCGGGTTGGACCCGCAAGCCCGCCGTAACATCTGGGACATCATCGAAAACCTGAAAGCCCGCGGGAAGACGGTTTTTCTCACAACCCACTACATGGAGGAAGCGCAGAGGCTAAGCGATCGCGTCTGCATCCTTGATCACGGCAAGATTATAGCGATCGATACGCCCGAAGGCCACATTACCAAGCTGGGGGAGCGGAATTATATCGAGTTTTCCTGCAAGATGAGCCCGGAGGAAGTCGCCGAACTCGATTCTTGGGATGAAGAACCCGTCGAAAGGGAAGAAGAGAAGGTTATCTTTCCGACGAAAGACCTCTATTTAAACCTGGAAAGACTGATGAAATGGGCCAGTCAAAAACAAATCATCCTCAACGATATCAACATCCGCCGACCGAATTTGGAAGATGTCTTTTTGGCCAAAACGGGAAGGAGGTTGCGTGACTAATGAACTTCCGGTTTTTTAAAGCTGTCTTCCTGTCTAACATTCGGGAATCGGAGGCGCTGTTTTGGTTTTTCTTGTTTCCGGTTTTATTGCTGACGATTTTAAGCGTCATTTTCTCCAACATGGGAACGGAAGACGTTCATTTTACCGCGGCCGTCTTGGACCAGGGCGGTTCCGGGGTCGGTTCGACCATCGTCCGTGAAATCTTCGACGAAATCAGCAAGAAAGTGGAAGGGAAATCCCCGCTCTTTTCCATTACTCCTGTCAAAACTCGAGAAGAAGGAGAGCGCTTCTTAAAGGAACAACGGGTGAATATCTTCGTTGAAATTCCGGAGGATTTCGATCCCAAGTTTAGCCAAATCTTGTTTTTCTCCCGTTTTATCGGAAATAAGACCGAAGCGCCCAGTATCCTCATTCATCAGGTTAAAGTGCGTGGCGCTTCCGCGATCGCGACGGAGATAATGAAACAGATCTTGACGATGATCAATGCGGAAGCGGCCAAACGGATGGGGGTCCCCTTGCCCGACGTGACAGTAGACTCAAAGACGGTCGGTACCGTTCACACCTTCTCGATGCCTAATTACATGTTCGTCGGGGTTATCCTGATGGCGTTTTTCAGCGCCGGTTTTTTCGGTTTGGCGGGGGATATCGCGAACTACAAATATGAAAAAATCTTTAAGCGCATTTCGGCGACTCCCGCTCGCCAGAGGGACTATTTCGTGGCGGCGATGCTGACGATCCTCTCCACATGCGCTTTGTCGTTCTTGATCGTTTTCGTTTACGGGAGATTCGTGTTCAACCTCTCTTTTGACATTTTTAAACCCGGCGCCCTGTTATATATCCTGCTGGCTTGTTTAACCAGTATCGCTTTCGGGTTATTTTTGGGGAGTATCTGCAAAACTCCGAACATGGCCGCCGCGCTGGGGAACGTGCTCTTCTTCCCGATGCAGTTTTTGGGCGGGCTGTACTTTACGGTTTTCAACCTATCCCCATGGGTCGATTGGTTCATTCATATCAATCCGGTCACCTATCTGGCGGCTGGCATCCGGCAGGAGATGGGACTGCTTTCTTCGCCCTTCAAGCCGTTTATGCACTATACCGTTCCCCTGGTCTGGATTGTCGTCCTCGTTGCAATTTCGTTGCTTTTGTTCCGCTGGGGGGGTGAGGAATCGTGAAAACCTTTTGGAACATGTTTTTAGCCTTTTTTTATTACCGATTCAGAGACCTCGGGAGCCTATTCTGGAATCTGATGTTTCCGCTGATGTTTATGTTCATTTTCGGACTCGCTTTCGGGCCCGGATCTTCCAGCGGCGCGGCGGATGCGTCCTCCGGAGAAAAGGCATGGACGAACGTCGGGGTCTATTTTTCTCAAGAGTTCTCGGAAGCGTTTAAGGACAGATTTGCCGATCTCGCAGAAACCTATGGGGTCAAACTTTTCGAAGCCCAAACGGAAGAAGAGTTGGGAGAAGGGGTGATTGGCGGGAATTCGGGAGTTCGTTATGGGATCGCAATTAACGGAGATCCTAATGCGATGCGCCTTACCGCCTACCTGGATGCGACGAGCCAAAACAATAACGGGATGTACCAATCGACGATCAATTCCCTTGCTCAAGATTTGAGGACGAAGGAAGCCAATTTTCGGGAAATCCTCAATGTCGAGGTAGTGGAGGCGAATTTCAACGAAAAACCCGTCACGACGGTCGGTTATATTCTCGCCGGGGTACTGTCGATCTCGATAACCTTTTCTGGTCTTTCCGCGCTTATCATCAGTTTGGGATACTTTCGGAATAGGAAGGTTATCCGACGTTTTCTGGCGACCCCTCTAAAAGGATCGACCTTCTTGTTCGCGGACGTTATCAACAACCTCATCTTTTCCTTTATCTCCCTGATCATCCTGTTCTTGGTCTCCGTTCTGGTCTTCCGCATCGAGTTTACGATCCATCTGCCTTACTTGGCTCTTACCTATCTATCCTCCATGTTCTTCATGATGGCGCTGGGAGGTTTCTTCTTAGTCGTATTTCGAAGCCCGAAGGCGGCGATGAATATTTCTAACTTGTTTTCGAACATTCTCGTGTTCTTCTCCGGAGTGTACTTCCCGTTGGAAGTTTTGCCGGAGTGGCTGCGCTCTCTGGCCTTCTGTTTCCCAATGACCTATGTCGCTCGTTCGATGCGGTTCTCTTTAGGCCAAGACTTCATTCCGTTGTCGGAGTTCTACACCTCAAACCTCCTCTTTCTTGCCATAGGATTGCTCACGATTCCTCTTTTCGGATACTTTATCTTCAAAAAGGAGCAGGAATAAGGGTTTTCTCCTTTCACCCGCGTCCCTATAAAAAGAAAACGAACGGGTTCACACGTTCGTTTTCTTTATGTCTTGTCACCGGGAAGACTCAGCTGTATGGCTGGCAATCCGATAGATCGCCAAGACCTCCTCTTTTTTCAGCTTCTTGAAGTTTCCGATCGCGCCCCTCTTCGTACATTTCTCCGCCATTTCGTCCAAATCCGCCACAGGAAGCCCGGCTTCCTGGAAGGACACAGGGAGTCCCATCATGCGATAAAAGGATTTAAGCCGCAATATTCCCTCGGCGATCATGTTTTCCGGATGCGCATAATCCGGTTCGACCTCCCAGACACGTTCGAAAAATTGCATAAACTTCGCGGGGTTTTCCGGGTAGACGTACTGCATCCACGCCGGGAACAGGATGGCCAACCCGGCGCCATGTGTCAGATCGTATAAGGCGCTCAACTCATGCTCCATCGCGTGGGTTGCCCAATCGGAGGTTCTTCCTGTGCTCAGCAGGTCATTATGCGCGATGGTTCCGGCCCACATGATTTCCGCGCGAGCCGCATAATTCCGTGGCTCTTTCATTACGATCATCGCGTTTTTGATGATGGTTTTCAATGTCGCTTCGCTCAACCGATCGGTGAGGTCCACGTTCTCCGTTTGAGAAAAATACCGTTCGAAAATATGGGCCATCATATCGGCGACCCCGGAGGCCGTTTGATAGGGCGGCAACGTAAAGGTGATCTCGGGATTCAAGATCGCGAACTTTGGACGCAGAAGAATACTGTTGGCCGAGCGTTTGAGCAAGCCCTCCTCCTTCGTAATCACGCTACCGGTGCTGCTTTCGCTGCCGGCTGCCGGGATCGTTAAAACAACCCCCAACGGAAGAGCTTTTGTGATTTCCGACTTTCCTTCGTAAAAATCCCATACCTCCCCGTCATACGGAACCCCTATCGCGATCGCTTTGGCAGAGTCGATCGCGCTTCCCCCACCGACGGCGAGAATGAAGTCCACTCCTTCTTTTCGGCACATGTCGATTCCGTCCTTCACCAGCGATAACCTCGGATTCGGTTGCGCGCCGCCAAGCTCTACCCAATTGATCTTTTGATCTTTCAAAGACTGTATGACGCGGTCGTACAAACCGTTCTTTTTTATACTGTCGCCACCATAGTGAAGCAACACCTTCCGGCCCCACTGAGCCGTTTCGATCCCCACACGCTTTTCCGTTTCCTTCCCGAAAATGATTTTTGTCGCGTTATGGAATAGGAAATTGTTCATTTGAACCCTCCTTCAACCGAGAAGAGATTTCTTGAAGAAGCGAAAAACCCCTCACAAGAAATACTTCTTTATGATATGAGACGCGGCGATCGCGCCATCTGCCGCCGCCGTTATGATCTGACGTATCTCTTTCTTGCGGACATCCCCTACGGCAAAGACTCTTTTTACGGAGGTTTCCAGCGTATCCGAGTCGGTTAGGATAAACCCGTCCTCCGTCGTCTCCAGAGCGTCTTTAAAACATGCGCTGCGAGGTTCGAGCCCGACATAGATGAAGACCCCGTCGAATGGTTCTCGTTTTTGTTCTTTGGTCTTCACGTTTTCCATTACCAGGGATTCTACGCTCTGAGACCCTTCGATATCGACCAAAACCGTATCCCAATAGAAATGTATCTTGGGGTTTTGAAAAGCCTTTTCCGCTAAGGCGTTTTCCGCCCGTAACTGGTCCCGGCGGTGAATCACCGTGACGGAGTCCGCTATTTGAGACAAATAAAGCGCTTCGTCCAAGGCGGAATTACCCCCTCCGACAACGGCTATGTTTTTGTTCTTGAAAAGCGCTCCGTCGCACAACGCGCAATAAGAAACCCCTTTACCGGCCAGCCTTCTCTCTGAGGGCAACCCGAGTTGGCGATAAGAGGATCCCGTCGAAATGATCACGGTTTTACCGGTGATCTTTCGGCCTTGATCGGTTACAACAGATAGGGTATCCCCCAGGAGCGATGCTTCTACGATGCCTTCCCTCAAGATCGTTACG
>CAZMHO010000012.1:23214-24339 GCA_964566085.1 uncultured Thermotogaceae bacterium
GCGCCAGTTCCATACCGACGATCGCGGAGAAGGGCGGGTAGTTTTCTATGAGTGGGGTGAAGTTCAACGTGCCGCCTTCCACTCCTTTTTCCAGCACAAGTGTGGAAAGGCCCCCGCGTGCCGCGTAAATGCCAGCCGTAAGACCGCCGGGCCCCCCTCCGACAATCAAACAATCGTAGGTATCGCGATAGTGATTCTCAGAGGCAGAGATCGATCCGATATCGAATAATCCCATAGGCCCTCCTAAAGCGCTTCTTCAACGGCTTTAAAGTATTCTTCAGGATTCCGAGAACCAATGAAGGTTTGCTTCCCGTCGTTGATAACGACCATGGGAACCGACTGAACACGGTATTGCCTCGACAGGTCTTCGAATTGGTTCGCTTCGATCATTTCGGAAGTGATCATCGGATTCAGCATGGCGAAGTAGTGAGCGGTCACGACCGCCGGAGGGCAATGCGGACAGCTTGTGGTTACGAAAACCTGTATTTTTACGGGTTTATCGATCGCTCGTACTTTCTGGACGAGTGAATCCTCCAGTTCCACGTGGTAATCGTTCGATACCATAAGGAGCGTATGCATCAGCGTAGCGAATTCGTGCCCCGCGGGTAATCCAAAGAATCGGATATTATGCCTTTCGTCGCCATCGCTCGAAATCACAATCGCGGGAGTTTTATCGATACGGTTTCGGTTCGCTTTTTCTCCGTCGATTTCTTTCGTCGTTTCTAAAGAGATTTTGCCATCCGATAAGTATCTTATCTCTTCCAAAAGCTCTCCGGTTATCTTCGTCTCTTCGCTTTCATCTTCCTCAGAAAAGAAAAATCCGATCTTAACGGGGTTTTTGAGTTCTTTCGCGAACTTTTCTCTAACGGCTTGCTGATCTTTTTCTTTTAGTAGCGGCATGAAAAACCCTCCTCCATAATATACCCTGTAGGGGTATTAGTAAGACGAAATTACCCGGCGCTTTCTTTTTGAATAGCGTTATATTATAATACGAAAAACAAGAATCTGGAGGCGCCGTTTTGGAGAATCGGAAACGCTCATGGATAACGGTGGTTGTTACACTGGCCATATTCGGTCTGGTCGGCTATATATTTATTGATACAGGGCAGGAGAAAGAGATCGCCT
>CAZMHO010000012.1:24387-25951 GCA_964566085.1 uncultured Thermotogaceae bacterium
CGTTCAATGAAGACAACTTCACCATCTCCGGTATCTTTGGCGCGAGAGTCGACCGCGAGGATATTGAGTCGGTCGCGCTGATTGACGAAATACCTGAAATCCTCTATAAAACCAACGGCGCCAGCGTCGGAAACATACGGCTGGGCCTTTTCAAGATGGAAGGCATTGAAAGAGCGCACCTCACCCTAATGGATAAGAACACCCCTCCCTTTGTCTTGATCTCCTCCAAAACCCGTCCGCACTATATAAACTATGGAACGAAAGAAAAAACGCTTCAGGCCTACGAGGCGATCAGCGCTTGGGCCCAAGGAAAGTGAGTGGCGTCTATGGCAGATAGAAAGATCGTTGTGTCAAAGAAAGTCGTTCGGGAGTTTCTTTTTTCGACCCTGGGCGTTTTTTTTACCGCCGTCGGATTGGTGTCCTTTCTAATCCCTTACAATATCGCCTGCGGAGGGGTCAGCGGAATCGCGATCATCCTCACGCAGTTCGTCGATCTTCCGGTGGGTTTGCTCATGTACTTTCTGAACGGGATCCTGTTTTTGGCCTCTTTTCTGGTTATCGGGAAAGAATTCGGTTTGCGCAGTATTTACTGCACCTTCCTGCTGAACTTCCTCATCGATCTTTTCGACCGGGGAATCCCCTTCCCAAAGTTTTCCGGCGATGATCTGATGCTTTCGGTTCTGTTAGGGGTCATCATTTCTGCGCTAGGAATGGCGATCACCTTCAGTCAGAACTCTTCCACCGGGGGGACGGACATTATCGCCCGAATCCTGAACAAGTACGCGGGGACTTCGATCGGGCTGTCGCTGCTCCTCATCGACTTGGCGATCGGAATCTTCGCCGGTGTGGCCTACGACTCGCGAATCGGTATGTATTCGGTGTTGTCGGTAATCCTCAACGGTTTAACCATCGACTATATCATTCGCGTCCTCGACAATACCTTGACCATCCTGGTCATCTCAGACAAAAGCAACGTGATCAGCGACTTCATCATGAAAACTCTGGAGCGGGGGGTGACCCGTCTAAAAGGGGAAGGCGGATGGACCAAAACAGAGAAGAACGTGCTCTATATCGCGCTGAAGAGAAAAGAGATGACCGATACGATTCGGCAGATACGAGAGATCGACGAGAAAGCCTTTATCGTCGTTCAAGAAGCGACGCACGTGATTGGGGAAGGGTTCACGCACATTTCGAGAATCTTTTAATCCTGCAGCCAAGGCGCCGTTCGATGTCAAAAGGATTTACGCGCTTCTGACGCCCTCGACAGAAACGCGCGAAACTTTTTCCGTTAGGTAAGGCTTTGCCGCGCGGATGTCTTTCAATCCGTTTCCGGTGATCATCAGCGCGACACGCGCTTTTGCGTTCAAAAACCCCTCTGTTTTCAACCGCTTTAAACCCGCGTAAGCGATGGCGCCGGCCGGTTCCGCGAAGACCCCCGATTTGCGCGCCAGTTCGCTGATTGCGGCGCCGATCGACTCGTCGGATACGGTCAGAAAGAAACCCTCGTGCTTTCTCGCCCACTGACATGCTTTGATCACGTCTCTCGGTTTTCCGACGGATATTG
>CAZMHO010000012.1:26168-29686 GCA_964566085.1 uncultured Thermotogaceae bacterium
GAAGGTGCCCGTTTTTTTCCCTTCCAGCAGGTACGGGTTGATGGCGGAGTTACGGCAATACCACCCCTTTTGGAAACCCTCTTTCAACGAGAGGTCGAAGGCTTCGTCGTAGCTTCCCTGGACGGCGAAGACCTCCGCCCCGTAGATGAGCAATTGCGCGATCTTCGCTTCCGGCGCGGTTGCGGGGAGATAGATATGCGCTTTCAACCCGACGGGGGCGCACAATCCCGCGAGAGAACTCGCGGCATTTCCGGTGGAAGCGGCGAAGAGGTCGGTATACCCGTATTCCAGGGCTTTCGCAATCGCGACGACGCTCGCGCGGTCTTTGAAAGAGGCAGTCGGGTTTTTGCCATCGTCTTTTATCCATAGCTCTTTTATCCCAAGTTCCCGTTCGATTCTTTCGGAGTGAATGAGGGGCGTATTCCCGACATACAGATGAGGAGGAAGCCTTTCCCCGGCGATCGGCAACAGATCGATATAGCGCCAAATCCCGGGGTTTTCCGGCCGAACCCATTGGGTTTTCGAAGTAAGGGGATAAACGACTTCCAGGGTCCCTAATCGATCCTGGCAATCGGGGCAAGTGTACAGAGCGGGTTCTGGAGAAAAATCTTTCCCGCAATGCACACAGCGCAGGCGGTACTTCATCGCGACGCTCACCGCAAGATTCCGGAGATTGCCCGAACAGGGCAGCGGCTTTCGCAAAGGCCGCACCCAAAGCACAAAGCCGGGTCAACGAGGATCGCTCGACCCCGATTTTCCAAGGCGTCGTACGGGCAATTCTCAACGCAACGGTTGCATAACGCGCACTTTTCTTTGTCGATCGCCGGCACGCGGCGCTCGTAAACCGCGGTTGTATTGTTTTTCAGCGCCAATCCTTTCACGCTTTTGAAGTCCGTGAAGCCTAAGCTCTCGAGAGCGGCGGGTAACGCGTCGACGATCTTCCGATACAAGGTTTTTCCTTTAAGCATTGCTGCGGAGAGCATCTGGACAGCGCTGGCCCCGCATAGTATAAAGTCTATCACGTCCTGGGCCGAGCTGACGCCCCCGACGCCGATGATGGGTATATCGACCGCTGAGGCGATCTTTCGGATGATCGCCAGCGCCAACGGCTTGATGACTGGTCCGGAGATCCATCCGAATCCGTCCGGGCTCCCAAGCGGGGAAGAGGCCGTATACGAGCGAACCGGGTAGACGGGCCCCAGAGAGTTGATAGCGACGAGGCCGTACCCCCCCTGCGACTTGACCATTTGCGCGAACGCGACCGGGTCCGGGATGTGGGGACTGAGCTTGATGAAAATTGGACGGTCCGTGGCTTGCGCGGCTGCGCGAATCGTTCTCGCGATCGGATCGAGCGACTTGCCCAGGTAGTGGGTGCTCAGCTCGAAAGCGTCCGCAAACTTTTCGAAGCGCGGGATAAGCGACAGTATCTCTTCTTCTGTGTATCCCAGACTTATAAAAAGGGGCTTTCCCGCTTGCTGTATAGAGGGTAGGAACTCTTTTTCCCAGCGTTCCGGCGGATACTCCGACCACAGTTCGGTATTCATAATGTAGTCGTTTCCGCCAAGGATGCAGGGACGCGGAACGTGGGCTTCCCGTACGCTGATCGTTTTGGTGACGACTCCGCCGATGCCTTGGGCTGCTAACCCGAGGATTTTTTTGCTGTCACCCACCAGAGGGCCGGAAGCCGGCATTAACGGGTTCTCTAACGTGAGTTTATCCCCTATCCGAACAGAAAGATCCATCTCCGCATCCCCTTCATCCGAAAGATTTAAATATACCGTTCTTTGAACAATTCGAGCAAAACGGGGTTTTCTCGAACCGTTTCCAAAGCATATAGCGCGTGATCTTTGGCATATCCGTTTCCGACGATCATATCGATATCCTTCCCTACGCCTTCCGCTCCAAGAGCCGCTTTAGTGAAGCTCGTCGCCATAGAGAAGAAATAGACCATTCCGCGTTCCTTCGTGGCCAGAATACAGCCCATCTCGGTATTCGGAGAGTTTACGACGTTGATGACCACATCACAAAGCATTCCTTTGGTTTCTTTTTCAATCGCGCTATAGACGTTGATCGCATCCGTCGCATCTACCAAGAGAATCGAATCGCAAACGCCCAATTTTTCGACTTCGGCGCGTTTGGACTCTCTTCGAATCAGTCCGATGACCTTTCCGGTTACTCCCGCCATTTTTTTGGCGACGTAGGCGCATAACATTCCGGACTTTCCGCTGGCGCCAAGTATCATCACCGTATCGCCGGGTTTAACCATACGCGCGGTTTGAATCGGGGCCCCGGCGACGTCCAATATCGACAGAGCAAGTGTTTCAGACATATCGTCCGGGAGTTTGGCGCAGACGCCGCTCTCGAAGAGTATCGCTTTGGCGGTGACTTCGACTTGTTCCTTTTCCAAGTGCACTTTGTGGATCCTTTCGATTTTCAAAGGCGTTAATGAAAGGGAGACCAACGTGCAGATTTTGTCTCCAGTTTTAACCCCGTGTTTTTCGGACATCTCCGGAGAGATCCGCGCGATCTTACCCAGCAGCATACCGCCGGAACCGGTAACCGGATTATGCATCTTTCCGCGCTCATTAACGACGGATAAAATCTTTTCCGCTACCTTCGCTTCCTCATTTCCCACTTCTTCCTTGATCTGGCGGAAGGAGGCCGAATCGATGTTAAGGACAGAAACATCGATTAAGACCTCGTTGTCGTAGGTTTTTTCCATGTCATTGCAAATCTTCCAAGCGGGTTGGGGAAGCACCCCCGTCGGTTCGATAACTCTGTGTACACCGTATGGACATCCGTTCACACTACTCTCCTCCTTCATTAAAAGTATATTTCTATAGGGTAGGTTTGTTTGATGCGCGGGAATTCTTCGGTCAACCACTTCTCCCAGAGATCTACTTTCTTCTCGAGAGAGAGCAGGTTTTTGGCTTCTTCGCGATAAGGGAGTTGTCCGTACTGGCTGCCGGAAAAATCGTTGATGCGTATGATGTGGTATCCAAGCTGCGTCTGGATCGGACCGAGGACGTCTCCCACCTTATGGTTGAACGCGACATCGAACTGGGGGAATGCGCCCTTCTCCAACCAACCGAGGTTTCCACCGTTATTCTTCGTCAAATCATCCCGAGAGTATACTTCGGCGGCTTTGTCGAACCCCACGGCTTGGATGGAAGAGAGGACCGTATTGACGCTGTCTTCCTTTTGCAGCAGGATGTGCGATATGTTTACCGAAGCGCTGTCGTCAGCGGGCAGCGGGTTGTTTCTGATATAGCTGTCCACTTCGGCCTCGCTGACGGGTACGGCCGCGATGATCTTGTCCATCAGCTGGATATTCGTGAGCGTCACCTTTCGCTGAAAGGCAAGATGCTCCTTATAGTCTGAAAGAGAGTCAAAACCTTGGGTAATGATATAGTTTTCGAACTCCCCTTCGGTCAGTTGGTTGCCGGACAGTATGTCTCTAATGAAAGTATTCACGTACTGAGCAGTTCGGCGTCCAGGTAGTTGATGCCGTAAGACTT
>CAZMHO010000013.1:0-21869 GCA_964566085.1 uncultured Thermotogaceae bacterium
ACGGATTTACCCGAGGAGCTGGAAGGCAAAACGCCCCTCTTGTTCTTTTCCTTGCCCTCCTGATCGGGCTCTCTTATGGAGTATTCTCCCAAGAAGTGGCGCTCGTCTATTTCAGCGCGGACAGCCTCTATACCTTCCAAAAAGAACCAGAATGGCTTGAAAGAACCCGGGATCAGTTCTTGAAAACATTGGTTGAACAACCCGAACTGCTCGAATCGGAAGAGACGGTCGACGCGCTCGGGACCAGGATTTACATGAAACTAAGGCTTTTAAACGATCCCGGAGAGAGTGGCCAAGCCCTGATGGCAATTCTGAGCGAAAACGCGGAAGAGACGCTCCGCTTGCTCGCTTTGGAAGAAGGCCGCCTTGATCAACACCGGCCACTCTACCCGCTGATGGACTTTATCATCAAAGACTTTCGAAAAACCTTATACCCTTTTGATTTCCAAAAAATGGTTCCGTACTTCTTGATCAGTCAGTTTGAAGAATTCGAAGGTTTTTTTTCGCTCACGAACGAAGAGCATTACCATATCGCGAAAGGGGTTCTGAATGGGACAGTCAACAATCAAACCTATCCGGAGCGCTCGCTGAAAGCGATGGTGAAGCTATTAGGCGAAAAATACCTGCGCGCTTACGCCTCCCTAATCAAACCGATGCTTACCGTTAGAACCGAAGCCGACTATGCCCAAGAATTGCGGTTAGCCAAGTCCTACGTTGATCAAGCGGGGTATCTGTACGGTCAGCAGATGGGTCAGAAGATCGAACCGGAACTCCATCAGGCCTACCTTTCCCTCTCGCAATACTTCTCTTGCAAGGAAGACGCCCTCATCGTAGAGAACCGAGTGGCTTTAGCTTCGCAAGACACCTATCTCTCCTTGTTGCCGGTTGTTTTGGAGCTCATCGACCGCTACGAAAAAATTACGATCAACAAAGGGCTGCTGGAAAAGACGATCCTCTCCTTAATGCAAAACTGCGGCTTGAAAACCCAGTTGTTCAGTTCCGTGGTCACGGATGAAGTCCAAAGAAAATGGAAAACCTATACCGATCAACGGGACTTATCGCCGACGATCCGGAAAGCCATTTCCTTGGATATTCTTGGCAGCGGTTCGAGTGTTTCGACTCCGACCGCGACGCCCGTGGATCCGCCCGCGCCGGTTTCGTGGATCAAGCGGCTTCAATGGCGCCACGCGCTCTATATCGCGATCCCTGCCGCTGCCTTCCTTTTCCTGCTGCTGCTCTTGCCCGCGCCGCTCAAAGCGAAAGCAGCGAAGCTTCTCGGTCGGAAAGAAAAAGCCTTAGCGCTCTATCAGAAGGCTTCCTTTTCCAAACCGGAGATCGCCGAATACCATGTGCAGATGGCCCTTCTTTTGGGATTGCTTCATCGGGAAGAAGAAGCGATTCAGGAATACCGAATCGCCACTAAAATTCTGAGCATGTACGATGAATCGACCAAATCGAACAAAGGTAGGTCTGCGCGGTGAAATGGCCGATCAGCGCGATATGCCTTCTATTAACCCTTCCCGTTCTGGCATTTACACTTTTTTGCGCCGCTTACTCTGTTTTTCCGCTGCATTACCTGCCTTTTATCGTCAACAGCAGTCGAAAATACGAAGTTGACCCGCTATTAACGGCTTCTGTAATTCAGACGGAGAGCGGCTTTAATCCTTTGGCTCAATCAAGCGTGAAAGCTTACGGCTTGATGCAACTGCTGCCCGAAACCGCCGCCTGGATTGAAGAGAGCCTCCCGATTGTCGGCAGTTGGCGCGAGCCGAACAACAACATAGAACTCGGCGCTTACTATCTGCGGTATTTAGCCGACCAGTTTGGGGAAGATTGGGATGTCGCCTTAACCGCCTATCATCAAGGGCCGGGCAACATTCGCAGGTTATTGGATACGGGCGCTTGGCAGAGGAGCGGTTACGTTCGAAAAGTGCGGTTCTATTCCTTTTGCTTCTTCTTACTGTATCACAGTTATTTTTCGGGCAGTAGCTAATCTCGCATAAACGCCTTCGAAATCGCCTGTCCATGCTTATCGCTCCTTACCGGCCGCGATCGCTCCGAATGGACCGGATTCGTGTTATAATTCGTTGAAAATTTCTCAGTGACGCTAAGAAAACAAGTGGGGGCCCCTCAAGTGGTAATCAATATGCGTTCTGTCTCGGGAACCAAAAAAGGACACGGTGTGGACTCCGCGTTCAAAGATTTGGTCAGTTTGTTGGAACGGGGCGGAGAAATCCACGTCCTTAAGGATTCCGATTCCTTAGCCGACATTGTCCATGCACATACCGTAGATTTCGGATCCTTGCGGTTGATCCGCCGTTTCCAAAAAAAAGGCAAGCCCGCCGTGATCACGTGCCATATGATGGAAGACTCCCTGCAGGGAAGCCTGCGTTTGCCCGCCATCGCGGTAAAAGCCTTCGCGAAGTATCTGTACTTTTTTTACCGACGGGGAGACCGGTTGGTCGTCGTAAACCCCTACTATCGCGATGAGCTCATCCGCAAAGGATTGGATGCGGATAAGGTTTTGTTCATACCCAACTACGCGGACGAATCTCTATTCTTTGAAGTCGCGGCCGAAAAAAAAGCGGCCTTGCGGCAATCGTTGAAAATACCGGGAACAGTTCCCGTTATTATTTCTTCGGGGCAAATTCAACGGAGAAAAGGATTCGATGACTTTATCTCGTGTTCCCGTTTGAATCCGGACTACTTGTTCATCTGGGTCGGCGGATTTTCCTTCGGGCGGTTGTCGGACGGTTACGACACGTTTCGCGCCGTTGTGGAGAACCCTCCGGAAAACGTCCGCTTTCCTGGAATCGTCAGCCGAGAAGAGGTTGCACAATACCTGCAGGCTTCCGATCTCTTTTTTTTGGCTTCATTCCAGGAACTGTTCCCAATGTCCCTCTTGGAAGCCGCTAAATGCGGGTTGCCGATTCTGTTGCGGGATATTCCGCTGTATCCTGGCATCCTATTCGATCATTATTACAGCGCGACCGATGTTACGGGGTTTTCCAATTTAATTCGGCGGATATGCCAAGAAGAAGCCCTGCTCCAAAAAGGAATCGACGACGCGCGAAAATTAGCCGCGATCTATTCGGAAGCGTCTATTTACAGCCAATGGAAAGCGCTTTATGAAGAATTGTTATCTGGGAATCCCTCAGAATAAACGGAGGCCCTATGTTTTGGTTGAAGTGGATTTCGATCATCGCGATCTATTTGTTTGTGTACGTGTTTAGCCAGATATTCTCTTTCGGCAACTATTTTTTGCCCTGCTTGCTGACATCCGCCGGGGTATTCTTCTTCGTCTTTTACCTCTCTCGAAAACGGTTTTTGAGGCAATTGACTCTCGAAACCCTTCACTCGGGCGACGCAAGCCCCAATAACGCGCGGATCGCCGTTGTCTTCGTGGTGAAAAACGAAGGGGAGCAGTTCGTAAAAAACGTTCGCGACTATCTGGGTTTGACCGGACCGATTCAAGTGTACGTCTACGACGATCATTCCGAGGACCATACGGCGGAAAGGCTCTATGCGCTGCAACAGTCGATCGATCCCCTAACCGGGAGGGACTATCGGGATCGTTTGCATATCCGATCGGTCCCATTTTCCGAGAAAAAGATGCATCCAAAAGGCATTGCGCTTGAAGAGGCTTTTCATACGATCGATTGCGATATGTTTTTCGTTGGAGACGCGGATACGGCCATATCCGGAGAAACCTTCGGGAAGGCCTTAAGCTATATGCTTCGGGAACGGTATGATGTACTGCACTTAACCCGCCGAAATATCGAACAGGATAGCCTCAGCTATTCGATTGCCGATTCGGATGAAATATTCGTGTCCGGATTGCATAGCCTAAATATGATTCCTTTCAACTTTACGGGTTCTTCGTTTTTCATCTCTTCGAAGATTGCCGGGAAGATCAACTTTCCTTACCAAGTGTACAGCGAAGATTCCGAAATCGGCCGTCAAGCCTGCGTTTACGCGCGTAAGAAAGGGTTTTCAATCAGCTGCCATACCCTGGAACGCGCGCCGCAGACGCTGTTTTTGCTCATGAAACAACGATGGAACTGGAATAGATACGCGTTGAACCAGTACTTTGAGCAAAACTTTCCTGTCATCCTCTTGGCAGTACTGCTGTCGGCTAATCTGATGTTCGGGCTTTTATCCGTCTACTCGTTCAACTTTTTGTGCACGCTCGTCGGTATGTTTTGCGTGTTGGCGTTTTCTCTGAGCACCAATCTGTATATCGCTTCCAAGAAGTTCTCGGAGGCATTTATCTCTTCTTGCGCCTACATCTTGGTGATCCTTCTGCAATTCGGGATTCTCTACTTCATACAAATCCTGTTTTTGCCGAGAGACCAATACGCCGGGATCCGATACTGCAAAACGGAATCATTAGCGGAATAAACCCATCCATCAGTTGGTTCGTGAGGTGATCGACATTGAGCCTTAGCCCGAGTTTTTTGGAAATAGCGAAGGGACTCTCGATCTTATCGGTGCTGGCGGGTCATTCTTTGGCAGCTGTAATCAACGATATGTCCGTTCACGAACAACTGTTTTTGTCCTATTTAGGTAAGGCGATGGTCCCCGCCGTCTTCTGTTTAATCTACCTGTTCGGCTACGGGCAAGGGTTGAAGCGAAAGCGCGTGACCACGCGCATGAACCTCGAACGCATCCTCGATATGCTCATTCCCTATTTGTTTTGGGCGGTTCTCTCTCTCGTTATCTATTGGTTTTCCGGGCCGAGAATCCGGTATCCCTATACCGGAGGCGAAATTTTCGGCAAAGAGATCACGCCCCTCACCTTTTTTTTAAGCCTCATCACCTTCTCCGGGTCTTGGCAGTACTACTTTTTGTTCATCTTAATCTTCTTCCAATACTTTACCGGAGTCCTGCGAGACATACACCCGGAACGGTATCCCCAGCTCCTCAGGCGCGCCTTTCTTTTCCAAACGGGCGTTTTGGCCTTTCTCACGATCGGTTTATGGGTGATCCCGCAAGATAAGATCCCGCTTCAATCCCTCGGCGCGCTCTTGTATCCGAACCCGCTGTTCTGGTTTTTCCCGTTTTTTTGGGGCTACTTGCGCGGCGCAAACAAAAAGCCGATCTTTCCGAACTTCGGGAAAGCAGGAGCTTACGGGTTTCTGATCCTGTTAGCCGTTTCCGGAACCGAGGCGTTCCTATTTGTTCAGAGATGGAACACTTACTTTGTAATCGATCAGTTTTCGGTATTCACATTTTTTCTTTCCATCTGCGGGCTTTCTTGTCTGGGTTCCGTCAGTTACCGCTTGGAGAACCGCTGGGACCGTCTCCGCGACAAGGCGGGTGAAAAAAGAAGACCCGTTAAGGACGCGCTTTGGAAATCCATTCTCTCCTTTTTCATCCTCTTCGGACGTTTTTCATTCGTGCTATTTCTGACGCATCACCCTTTCATGTGGTTTCTGCTCATCTGGTTCGAAGACGCGATCGGATACCGGTTCTCGTTTCTCTCCGAATTCTTGCTGATGACGGTTTTTGGTATACTATTCTGTTGGGGAATCATCCGATTGAGCGCTTTTCTTCCCAAACGCGTCAGACGGTTAGTCATCGGTTTCTAAAAAAGGAGGAGTCTTTATGATTGAGGATCGTGTGGTTTGGTGGCCGTTCGAAGACGCGCAAGCTTTCGCGGCAGCCACTTTTTCCGCGGCCGGTGTTCCTGATCCGGATGCGCGGATTTGTTCGGAGGTATTGCTGGAAGCTGACAAACGGGGAATAGACTCCCACGGGATCGGGCGTTTAAAGCCGATCTATATCGACCGGATCCGGGAAGGAACCCTGCAAACGATTACGAAGACGGATATCGTCCGAGAAAGTCCCGCCACCGCCGTCGTGGACGGAAACAACGGGATGGGATTCGTGGTGGCGAAAGCGTCGATGAAGATGGCGATCGAGAAAGCGGCGAAGTACGGGATCGGCATGGTCGCCACGCGCCATTCCAATCACTACGGCATCGCCGGTTACTATCCCCTGATGGCGATCGAGAACGGAATGATCGGTATCACGGGAACAAACGCGCGCCCTTCCATTGCGCCGACCTTTGGCGTCGAAAACATGTTGGGGACGAATCCCTTGACCTGGGGGATGCCCACCGATGAGGCTTTTCCGTTCGTGCTCGATTGCGCGACGTCCATCGCGCAAAGAGGGAAGGTAGAGGTCTACGATCGCGCGGGTAAAGATATCCCGGAAGGGTGGGTCATCGGCAGCGACGGCCGGATCCGAACCGATACGCATCAGATTTTGCAGGATCTCGTCTCCGGGGAAGCGGCCTTGTTGCCTTTGGGCGGCGCCGGGGAAGCGCAAGCGGGCTACAAGGGATACGGATACGCGACGGTGGTTGAAATCTTATCCGCCGCCTTGCAAAACGGGAACTTCCTAAAACTGCTCACCGGGTTCGACGAGTCCGGGAATAAACGGCCTTTTGGCGTCGGACACTTTTTTATCGCCATCCATGTAGAAAGCTTTATTGAGCTGTCAACCTTCAAGCGCATAACCGGAACGATCCTGCGGGAACTGCGGGCATCCAAAAAAGCCACGGGGGCGGAGCGTATCTATACGGCCGGAGAAAAAGAACATCTCGCCTGGCTGGAGAGAAAAGACAAAGGGGTTCCGATGAATGCGGTGCTTCAAAAACAGATCAGCTGGCTGAAAGAAACCTACGGGCTGTCGTCTTTTACGCTCCCCTGGGAAAAGGAGTGAACGGGATGGACTTGCTTCAGGAGGCGTTGGCGCAACACGAAAAGTGGAAAGGAAAACTGGTCGTTCAATCCAAAGTGTCGGTACGCTCGATGGGTGATCTGTCGATCGCCTATACGCCTGGTGTCGCCGAACCGTGCAAAGAGATATCCAAAGACCCCGAAGCGGTCTATCGTTACACGATGAAAGGCAACTGCGTCGCCGTCGTCTCGGACGGCACGGCTGTTCTCGGATTGGGAGATATCGGCCCGGAAGCGGCTTTACCCGTCATGGAAGGAAAGGCTCTGTTGTTCAAGGAGTTCGCCGGGATCGACGCGTTTCCGATCTGCCTGCGAACGAAAGAGGTCGACGAGATCGTACAGGCTGTCGAGTGGATCTCCCCCGTTTTCGGGGGGATCAATCTCGAAGACATCTCCGCGCCGCGGTGTTTCGTGATTGAGCGGCTGCTGAAAGAACGGCTGTCGATTCCCGTCTTTCATGACGATCAACACGGTACGGCGATCGTCGTCTTGGCAGGTCTGATCAACGCTTTGAAGGTCGTGTCCAAAAAAGAAAACGCCGTCAAGGTCGTCGTCAACGGCGCGGGAGCCGCCGGAACAGCCGTTACGAACCTCCTTTACGCCTATGGGTTCAGGGATATCCTCGTGTGTGACCGGGCGGGCATCATTCATCAGAAGGCCGATTGGCTTAACTGGTCTCAAAGAGAGTTGGCGGAGTTCACGAACCTCTCTCAAAAAACCGGAACCCTTGCCGATGCCATGAAAGGGGCCGATATCTTCATCGGCGTTTCCGCGCCGAATGTCGTGACAACGGGGATGGTCTCTTCTATGAGTACGGAAGCGATCGTCTTCGCCATGGCCAATCCCGTTCCGGAAATAATGCCTGAAATGGCGAAAGCGGGGGGCGCCCGGGTCGTTGGATCCGGTCGGTCAGACTACCCCAATCAGGTGAACAACGTCTTGGTCTTCCCCGGAATCTTCAAAGGCGCATTAAAAGCCAGAAAGCAGATTACGGAGCCCATGAAGCTGGCTGCCGCGAAGGCGATCGCATCGATGATCGTTCCTTCTGAATTACGGGAAGACAACATACTCCCGAAACCCTTTCATCCTGGGATCGCGGATAAGGTGGCGCAAGCGATTGTTCTGACGATCGACGGATTGGCTGAGGTTACACGGCCTGTTTATTGAAAGCAAAGAACTGCGTCAGTGATCGGGTCAAGGAAGGTTTCTTGGATTCGCTTCCGAGCGTGATGCGCGCCAGGCACTCTTGTATGCTTCTCTTGTTTTTCTCGCCGAAGACGGCGACGCAAGCGTGGAACACTTTCTCAGTGGAATAGCCCATAGAACAGCAGTATGCGATATAGTCTTGTATTTTTTCACGAATACGCACGCGCACGCAACGTCCCCCTCACAATCCGAAGAAAATGATGGAATCATTCTATCTGAAACTCGTTAACATTTCAAAATATTTCCGTTTTTCGTCTATGTACTAAGGCGCGCGGTCCTCTCTTTGTTGTCACAGAAGAGAAACCGGCGTTTTATAGTATAATCTATCAAATACCAAAAGGAGGTTGACTCATGGAACGATACGTTTGCACGATTTGCGGTTACGTTTATGATCCTGAAATCGGCGACCCGGCAGGAGGCATCCCGGCAGGCACTCCTTTCCAAGAGATTCCGGACGATTGGATTTGTCCGGAATGCGGCGCCGGAAAAGACGCCTTCGAAAAAGAATAAACTAACCCTTGGAGGTGCGCATTGACCATTAGAAAACTGACTGATTCCGTATTCAATGTCGGAGTCATCGACTGGTCCCGACGGTTGTTCGATGAATTGATCCCGTTGCCCGAGGGCACCAGTTATAACGCCTACGTGATTGTCGGATCAGACAAAACGGCATTGATCGATACCTCTGATCCGGCTAAACCGGAGGAGTTTCATCGCAGTTTGGACGGTCTTCCGGTAAGAAAAGTGGACTATATCATCTGTAATCACGCGGAACAGGATCATTCGGGACTCCTTCCCATGGCGCTTAAGAAATATCCCGGCGCCAAGATTGTGACGCATGAAAAGTGCAAAGAGATTTTATTGGAACATCTCCCTTTGGAAATGGATGATTTCGTCGTCGTCTGTGACGGGGAAACCCTCAGTCTGGGCAATAAAACCCTGAAGTTTTTCCTTGCCCCGTGGGTCCATTGGCCTGAGACGATGTTTACGTTTCTGGTAGAGGATCGCATTCTGTTCCCGTGCGATTTTTTAGGATCTCACTACGCCACCGCGGAAGCCTTTTCTGATGACAGCCAACGCGTCTACCGTGCGGCCAAAAGGTACTACGCAGAGATTATGATGCCTTTCCGCGCTTTCGTGAAGAAGCATCTTGAAAAAGTGAGAACGTTGAATCCGGCCCTGATTTGTCCCAGCCACGGACCCGCCTACAAAAACCCCGACTTCATCCTGACCGCTTACGAAGATTGGGTATCCGACAGGGTCGAACCCCGCGTTGTTATCCCGTATGTCTCGATGCACGGCAGCACGGAAGCCATCGTCGATTACTTGGTGAACGTATTCGCGCAGAAAGGCTTGAATGTATTGCCTCTGAATATGACCGTCAAAGACCTCGGCGAATTGGCAATCGAGATCGTGGACGCAAGCACCTTGCTATTCGGCATACCCACGATGCTTCTGGGTCCGCAGCCGCAGATGCTCTATACGTTAGCCCTGATCAACGCATTAAAACCAAAAACGAAGTATCTATCGCTCGTCAACTCTTACGGATGGGGAACGAAAGTTACAGAAGCGTCCAAAGCAACCTTAGGCAACTTAAAGGCCGAATGGGTGGATCCGATCGCGATCAAAGGCTACCCAAAGGCAAAAGACTTTGAAGCCCTCGACCGACTGGCGGGGCTAATCTTCGAGAAAAACCACGCATGAAAGGAGGTTTCTGATGACAGCCAAAGAACAGGTCTATAAATGCGAAAAGTGCGGAAACATCGTAGAAGTCGTTCATAGCGGCGCCGGAACGTTAGTCTGTTGCGGGGAACCGATGAAACTGATGAATGAGCAGACCGCCGAGCAAGCCAAAGAGAAACACGTTCCCGTTGTCGAGAAACTCGAAACGGGAGTGATGGTGGTGGTCGGCTCGACGTTGCATCCGATGCTGGATAACCACTATATCGAATGGATCGAACTGGTAACCGATCACGGCGTACACCGCAAGTACCTGGAACCGGGCGTTGTCCCGGAAGTAACTTTCGACTGCGGAGGACAGATCAAACAAGTACGGGAGTACTGCAATGTTCATGGGCTTTGGGTTCTGAACCTGTAATCGATTCCATCCGGTTTGATAAGGCGCCCGCAAGGGCGTCTTTGTCTATTAAAAATGCACCGCAAAGGAGTCTTCTGTCATGGAGCATATAAAAGAGAACCTGGAGCGCGTAAAAACGGAGATCGCCAAGATTTGCGACAAGCACAAACGTTCCGCTGCGGAGATCACGTTGATCGCGGTGAGTAAAACCTTCCCGCCCGAATGTGTATTGGCGGCTTACGCCTGTGGCCATCGGGCGTTTGGAGAAAACAGACCGCAAGCGCTTCGCGACCGGTTCGTGGAAGTCAAGGCACAGGGTGTTTCCTGGCACCTCATCGGCAGCCTTCAGAGCAACAAAATCAAATATGTGGTCGGGAAAACGGCGTTGATCCATTCCGTGGATTCTATAGAGACCGCGATCGGCATCGACGCCTACTGCAGAAAACATGATCTCTCTCAAGATATCTTGATCGAGGTGAATACCTCCGGAGAGTTAAGCAAGATGGGGATATCTCCGGAACGCCTGGACGAATTTTTGGAAAAAACGCGTTATTGCCGTCACATACGCATGCTGGGTTTAATGACGATGGCGCCGTTAACGACGCACGCGAAGATACTAAAAAAATGCTTCGCGACACTTCGGTCGCTTCGAGACACCCATCAAAAATCGCTGCCGACGCTGACGCATCTTTCGATGGGGATGTCGAATGACTACACGATCGCGTTGGAGGAGGGCGCGACGATGCTGCGCATCGGGACAGCAATTTTCGGAAACCGCCCGGAAGCGAAGACTTTTCATGGATAATCCCGCAACCGGTTCCCAAAGATACCTGTTGGGTATCGAAACCTCTTGTGATGATACGGGCGTGGCGATCTTAAACGCCGACGGCCGGATACTCGCAAACGAGTTGTTTTCACAGACGGACTTTCACCGAGTCTTTAACGGGATCGTGCCTGAAATCGCGTCTCGAAAACACTTTGAATCGATCCACGCGCTTTTGGATCGCGCCCTTGAAACGGCTCAAATCTCTTGGGAAGACCTTTCGGGTGTCGCGTGCACGGTCGGGCCCGGGTTGATAGGCTCTCTGCTGGTCGGGGTTTGCACGGGCAAGGCGATCGCCTTCGCGTTGAAAATCCCTTTTATTCCGGTAAATCATCTCATCGGGCATATTTACGCGAATTTCTTAACCTACCCGGATTTGAATCCCCCGTTTGTTATCCTTTTAGTCTCCGGCGGCCACACCGATCTTTATGCGATGATCTCGCCAGAAGACATCCGTCATCTCGGGGGCACTTTGGACGATGCGGCCGGAGAAGCTTTCGATAAAGGAGCCCGAATCCTGGGACTGCCTTATCCCGGGGGTCCGAGCATCTCAATCGCAGCCGAAAAAGGCAATCCGCGCGCGATCCGCTTCCCCCAGCCCCTTAAGAGGGAAGATACGTTGGATTTCTCTTTTAGCGGGTTAAAAACAGCTTTGCTTTACTATATGAAAAAGCATCCGGACGTTCCGGTTCCGGATGCGGCCGCTTCCTATCAGGAAGCGATCACCGACGCGCTCATCGATAAAACGTTTTTGGCCGGACGGCAGACCGGTTTTCGGAAGCTTGTCTTCGCGGGCGGAGTTTCGGCTAATCGGATACTGAGGAAAAAAGCGCGAGAGCGGGCGGCCCAATGGGGATATTCCGCGCACTTCCCGAATGTCGAGGCCTGCACGGATAATGCCGCGATGATCGCGTGCGCCGGTTGGCATTACCTCCTCAATGGATCAGGCAATCAATCGGATGTTACGGTAGACTCATCGTTGACGATCGAAAAGACTTTGGCGAAAAGGCGCGCTTCGGCCCCTTCGAAGGCGAAACAGGATGACGATGACCCAATACGCCGCGAACAGTAGAGCCATCCACGTCTTCTCGGAACCGCCGAGCAGTTTGCGCTGTAAGGAAAGCTCAGTAGGAAGAGGGATCGGGTCCCATAGAAGGCCGTTTTGCGCCGTCAATCCTTTGATATAGAGCAGATGGATCACCGGGATTCCCTGCCGCGCCATCGCGTATAACAACCCCCCCGTTTCAAGCGGCGCAAACTGAGAGATATGATTGATACCCGGCTTCAAGTACAGGAAGATCGGATCGGTTCCAACGTTGGCCGTCGCCCCGCCGATATTGATAAAGGCCTTTATCGGCCGATCCCCGATTTGTTTTTCTATCCAGCCTAAGCGTTCTTCGGTGCTTTCTGTCAAAGACGGATTCCGAAAGTACCGCAGTCCGGACCGTTCGATTTGCGCTTCCAACCGACGGATCACCCCGTTCGGAATACCCTTTCCGGAATCCGACTCGCCGCCTATGGAAACGCCTATGGGATAATAGAGGGCCTTTCCTTGATCCCGCAGTGTCGTCGCCATATCCAGAAGATTATACTCCGGAATGTTGGCGCCATACTCCGAAGCCATCAGGGAGATAAAAGAGAGAGGAACCAGCCCCATCGCCTCGCAAGCGCTCACGCTGGCAAGATAGAGGGAAGGAAACGACGCGGAAGAGCCGATCACAACGATATCGCCTCCGGTTAAGCCCAGCTCTTTGAAAAACGAAATCATCAGCGCCGCCATGTCGGGATTGGTAGTCGTCCGCTTGGCCTCCAGCTCTCCGGGCGTCGAAGTGATATCCGAGGACTCGAACCCGATGATGCCGGTTTGATTGGGATCGTTCATAGGGTCAAGCGGAATTCCCCGATTCAGACGCTCTTCGCGAAGGATTCGGATCGCGTTCGACATTTCTTGCCGGGCGCGATGCATTTCGGCGTAGAAATCATTCTCGTTACGGTACCAGACGAAGCGGAAGAGGAAGAAAAAAACCGCCGTAAGCGCCAAAAGGAGCCAGATGTGTTTGGCTTTCATCTCTATCCCCGTCTAAGAGAAGAAAAGCAACGAGAGGATGCGAATGGAGAAAAAGGTCGACAAGGTTACGACCGCCATCGCTAACACCGTTTTACCGATGCCTTGTCGCTCGTAGGCATTGGCCATCAGTCCCGGGATCACCCACCCGATGCCTTGCAGCAGCAGCGCTTCGGAAAAGAGAACGCCGGAAAGAAAGGTCCATAAAAAATTCAAAATGGAACCGATCAAGAGCAGCATGATGAATCTTCTTCTTCCATAGAGGATAACGTACCGGTTGAGCCACCGGTAGAGAAAAAGCGTGGCTACTGAGATCAAAACGGTCCCCAGTATCCGAAGCGGTTGCTCGACATAAAGGCTAAGATAGACCGGGACGATGATGCCGCCCGGGTACAAACCGAACCATTCCGTAAAAAACAGCGAAAGGGTCAAACCGACAAGAGTGTGAACTTGAATCATGACAAACGCTCCTCTGTGACTTGAATCGAGCACGGGAGAAACCGTTCGGAATCGGATGCGAAGTAGTCAACAAAATGCGCCCCGAATCCTTTGATATTCCCAAACCCAAAAACGACCGTTTCTTTTTCTTCCGATAGCATTTTTATGGATTGTTCGATAGAGGCTTCTCGGAGCAGTTGCACGTTCGATACTCTGAGCCTTCGTTTCACGGCTACCGCATGCCCACCGCTCAGAAAAAGCCTCTGAAACGGCACCCCTTTGGCGATCCACTCCTCCAGCCATTGTAAGCTTCTTTCTCCTTTATCGATACGTAGATGGCAGACACCGATCGCCTCGCTTCGAGAAAAGCCGAAGGCGCGTTCGGACACCCGAAGGATGCGCTCCGTCGACTCGGGATCATTTGCGGCAAAACCGCTGATAAAAATTTTACCGTTCGCTCTCCACGCCCGAAGCACGCCGAAGTCCGAGCTCAAACCTCTCATCGAAATCGTTTTCGGATCTGCCGCGCGTATGATCGGAACCGGTCGATCCCCTTTGGATTCGGAGAGCGTTTTGACGACCTCTTCCACACAGGAAACAGCCAGCGCGTAGTTCTCCGGGAATTCGGGATAGGAAAAGTCCTCCGGATCAAACGGAATGCGCTCCGCGTCCACGGCGACAACCCGGCAGGAAGAAGGCAGGCTAAATCCGTATTCTCTCGCCGTTTCGCGACCGGTTACGATGACCGTCTTCGCCGGCGCGGAACGGAAGAAGACAGACCCAATCTCTTGCAGTGAAGAACCTGTTACCGAAAGATGGTCCGCCCGAACATTCGCGATCACGAGATGCGTCGGCGATAGAATCCGTTTCGTTTCGGTATTCTGATATTCCGGTGTCACGCTCATCACTTCGCTGACAAAAGCGGAAGCCCCCAAATGCGCCGCTCTTTTCAACATCGCCTTCTGTTCCAGAATTGTCGCGGGCCGTTTGCGAACAATCGGCTCCTCCGTTCCGTCAGATAAGAGAAAGCGCGCATTGGTACCCGTGATCTTACCGCAAGTGCGTATGCCTTCTTGTTGAAGGAGCCACGTGATCATGCGTGTGATACTTGACTTTCCTCGCGTTCCCGTAACACAGACACGAATGGGGACAGAACGATGATGCTTTTTCAGCTGAATCTTCTCAAAAAACAAATACGCCAAGATAAAAGCGAAGCAAAACCCGGTTACGATTAACAACAACGGCGTTCATTCTCCTTAGGCAGATCGAGCTAACGCATTTTCTGGATTATATCACACGGAGAACGGTTCGGTTCACCGGATCAATTCACAGTTTCAATTCTACGACGTAACCTTTTATTTACACATATTTATGCCAGATTTTTCGTGCGCGAAGGGCTGCTCTGATTGACTCTTATATCCTTTTGCTGTATACTCGAGAGGTTTTTTCAAGGAGTGATCCGGTTGTTCGAAAACCTGCAAGAAAAACTCGAAAAGGCGTTTAAGTCCCTGCGAGGGCAGGGTAAGATTTCGGAAAAGAATGTCCAAGAAGCCATTAAGATGGTTAAATTGTCGTTACTGGAAGCCGACGTCAACTATAAAGTCGTTAAAGACTTCATTGAAAGGGTAAAAGAGAAAGCCGTAGGAGCCGAGGTTTTCGACAGCCTGACGCCTGACCAGCAGTTTATAAAGATCGTACGGGACGAGTTAGTGGCGCTGATGGGTGAAAAAAACGAGCGGCTCTATTTCACTCAGAAACCTTCTCCGATTATGCTGGTTGGCCTGCAAGGGAGCGGGAAAACCACAACGGCCGCCAAGCTTTCTCGCCTCATCAAAGGCGAAGGCAGGAAGGTTTTATTGGTCGCCGCGGATATCTATCGCCCAGCCGCGATCGATCAATTGGAAATTTTGGGAGCGGAAATCGGCGTAACGGTTTTTTCCGGAGACAGGCGGAACGTTGAGAAAATCTGCAAAGAAGCGATGAAGGTAGCAATTGGATCCTTGTACGATGTCGTCATCTTCGATACCGCCGGACGGCTTCATATCGACGAAGAGATGATGCGTGAAGTCGAGAAGGTGCGGGAGATCGTGAAGCCAGACGAGGTCCTGATGGTTTTGGATTCGATGATCGGGCAGGATGCCGTGCAAACGGCGAAAACCTTTAATGATCGCTTGGCGGTAACCGGCTTCGTGTTGACAAAAATGGACGGGGATGCTCGCGGTGGGGTCGCCCTTTCGATCCGCAACATCACCGGAAAACCCATCAAGTTCATCGCGGTCAGCGAGAAGATCGACGGGCTGGAGCCCTTCTTCCCGGACCGCTTATCCTCACGCATCCTCGGTCTCGGGGACGTGCTCACCCTGATAGAGAAAGTCGAACAAACGATCGATGAAAAGAAAGCAAAGGAACTCGAAAAGAAGTTGAGGAAGGCAGAGTTCACCTTTAACGATTTTCTGGATCAAATCCGCCAAATACAGAAGATGGGCTCTCTTCGGTCAATTTTGGAGATGCTGCCCGGCGCCAGCAAGATGAAGGGGTTAACGATCGATGAGAAACAGATGAAACATGTCGAAGCGATCATTTGCTCGATGACGGGGAAAGAGCGGTCGAATCCGAAATTGATCAACTATAGCCGAAAAAAGCGGATCGCGACCGGAAGTGGGCGCCCGCTTTCTGAGGTTACGAAATTGTTGGATAACTTTGAAAATATGAAAAAGATGGTAAAAAAAGTCGGAAAGATGGGACCCAAGGGGTTAAGCCGTCTTCCGTTCAACTTTTAAATATCAAAGCTCTTAAAATATGAGGAGGTTATTGGTTTCATGGTGAAAATTCGTTTAACACGGTTAGGAAAACGCAAAATGCCTTTTTATCGACTAGTGGTCATCGAATCGAACAAACGGCGCGACGGCAGGTACATCGAGTCGATCGGATTTTATGACCCCATCAATGACCAAAATTCGTCGAAGCTGGATACCGAAAAAGCTGTCGCTTGGCTTCTGAAAGGGGCCCAGCCCACGGATACGGTCCGAGACATCTTCTCCAAGTACGGCGTGATGGAACGCTACGACAGGGAAAGACGCAAACAAGAGTCGGCGAGCAAAGCCCAACCGGAAACGCCTGAAAAGAAGTGATCAACCGCTTATGATGAAAGACGCTCTCGAATTCATCGTCAAAGGAATCGTGAAGCATCCGGAGGACGTCCGTATCTCTCAAACCAGCGAAGAGGGCTCCGATCTTAGGCCGAGCGAGTTGTTCGATCTGGAAATACACGCGGAAGACGTGGGTCAAGTGATCGGTAAAGACGGGCGGACGATCAAGTCGATCAATATCCTGCTGAACGCGCTCGCGGGGCAAAAAGAAGAAAAGTTTATCCTGAGAGTGCAACGGTGACCTTTCTGTGATTCGTCAAGTCGAGAAAACCCTGGACCATTCCATCCCAGTCGCGCGGCTTTTAGGCCCCCACGGGTTGAAGGGAGAGATCAAAGCCAAACAATTGGCAAACTATCCAGGAGTTTTCGAGAGGGGGAAAGAGTTCTTTCTCTTTCACCCGAAAAAGCAGAGCAATTTGCGCTGTACCCTTGACGAATTCCGTATCACCGGAGAACGGATGATCCTGAAATTCAAGAACTACGATCATATCGATTGGGCAAAAAAGCTGGAAGGCTACGAGATGTACCTGGACCTGTCTGATTTGCCCCCGCTCAAAACAGGGGAATATTATTTCTTTCAGTTGCTCGGAGCCTCCGTATACGATGAGGACGGCGTTCGGCTCGGAGAAGTGGAAGATGTGATCGAAACGGGAAGTGCCGACGTTTTATCGATACGGAGACCCTTTTCCGGCCCGGGGGACCCCCCGAAAGACTCGGAGTTGCTGGTTCCGATGGTCAAGGCGTATCTCCTGTCGATGGATTTGGATCAGAAGCGGTTAGTGATCCGAACGCCGGTCTACATGGCCCTGAAAGAGGATGAGCCGGATACCGATATCGAGCAGGGACACGCATCAAGGGTATGAAATTCGCCATCGTTTCTATCTTTCCGGAGATGATCGAACAATTCCTTACTTGGGGCGTTTTCGGGCGAGCCCGAGCAAGCGGGATCTTAGACGTCGAGGTTTATCAGCTGAGGGACTATACCCACGACGCGCACCGAACTACCGATGACTACGTCTACGGCGGCGGAGGCGGAATGGTGATGAAACCCGCGCCGGTCTTTGAGTTTATTGATGATTACGCTTCTCGAAACGACCATTTTAAAGTCGTTTTTCCTTCCCCGCAAGGAAGGCTTTTCGATTCCGCAGCGGCAAAAGAATTGGCGCAACAGGAAAATCTCGTCTTTATTTGCGGAAGGTACGAAGGAATCGACGAACGAATCATGACGCGTGTGGATTGCGAGCTCTCTATCGGCAGTTTCGTCGTTAGCGGAGGCGAGGTTCCGGCCTTTCTCATGATCGACGCGATCAGCCGGTTTGTGCCGGGAGTCGTCGGGAACGAGCAATCGGTGATACAAGATTCTTTCTACAACGGGCTATTGGACCACGCCAACTGGACGAGGCCGGAAGTGTACCGGGAACTGGCGGTGCCGAAGGTTTATGTCAACGGCCATCACCAAGAAATCGAAAAGGCCCGAAGGCGCGACTCCATTTTGAGAACGATCCTCAAACACCCGAAATTGTTCTTGGAAAAAGAGATCGGTCCGGAAGAGAAAACGGCGCTTATCGAGATCATTAAGGAGTTAACGCAAAATGCTGGATAAGATATATGTCATGCTGATACATTATCCGTGCCTTGGCAGAGAAAAGCAGATCATCGCGACCGCGGTCACGAATGTGGACATTCACGATATCGCGCGAGTCTGCCGAACGTATAATGTGAAGAAGTACTATATGGTAACCAATCTCCCCGCGCAACAGGAGATCGTACGAAGAGTGGTTCGATTTTGGACGGAAGGCTCTGGCATCCGATACAACCCCAGCCGCTCGGAAGCGCTCAATTACGTGATTATGAAACCGTATATCGAAGATGCGCTCGAAGAAATCGAACAAAGAGAAAATCAGAAACCGGTCTTGGTCTTCACCTCGGCAAAAAAACGGACGGATTCGCTGACTTTCGCCGAGGGTGGGCGATTACTACAAACTGAGACGAGGCCCGTCGTGCTGCTCTTCGGGACAGGGTGGGGGTTGCCCGATGAAGTCTTGTCAATGTGCGACTATGATCTCGAACCGGTCCGTCCGGGAGGTTCTTTCAATCACCTGTCGGTTCGAAGCGCCGTTTCGATCATTCTGGATCGGTTAATCCAAGAGCATTATTGAACCAGAAGCATCTGCATAGAAAATGTTTACGAGTATAAAGGAGGAAGGGTTATGTCAAACGCGTTCATTCGAGCGATGGAACAGCAGGATTACAAAGAATTACCCCCATTCAACGTAGGCGATACGATCCGCATTTTCCAAAGGATCAAAGAAGGGAATAAGGAGAGGACTCAGAAATTTGAAGGGATCGTGATACAAAAACGCGGGGCCGGTCTGAATAAAACCTTTACGGTCCGGAAGATCAGCGCGAACGGCATCGGTGTCGAAAAGATCTATCCCTATCATCTGCCAACGATCGAAAAGATCGAAGTCGTGAAGCGGGGGAAGGTTCGCCGCGCCAAACTCTATTATATCCGCAAGATCGTGGGTGTCGTGAAGATCAAGGAGAGAAGACAGAAAAGCCAGTAATTCGAAAGGGGTTTGGTATGGCGAAAACATCGGAAAGCAAGAGCAAACCCAAAAGCAACCTGACGCCTAAGAAAACGTTGGGCCAAAAAGCCGCCCATGAGGTATGGGATTGGACTAAGGCGTTCTTATACGCCGCCGTCGCCGTCGTTATCGTAAGGTTGTTCGTCTTCGAGACGATGATGGTGCCGACGGGATCGATGATTCCGACGATCATCCCGCTGGACCGTCTTTTTGTTGAGAGAATTACCTATAGCACCAAAGAGCCCGATTACGGGGAGATCGTCGTCTTTTGGACCCCCTTCGTCGACAAAGAAGCTCAGAAACAACTCCGCGCCTTCGACAAATTCATGGATCTATTCTCTCCCGCAGAGTACCGAGGCCACGTAAAATACGTCAAGCGGCTGGTGGGAAAACCCGGGGACATTTTAGAGCTCACCCCCAATCTGTCCGGAGGCGGCTATTCCTTATTGGTGAACGGAGTAACGCCCGAGCGGTTGAAAGGGGTGGCCTACCAAAAAGAAGGAATCTTCAAAGACCATCGGTTTTATCATCAGATGGCCTTTCCGAGCGAATACCCGTGGTTAAGCGCGAATATGAAAAGCTTCTTTGATTTTTACAACAAAGCGCTTGACTATACGGCCGCCTATCAGGAGGTCTTTAAAGGCCTCGAGATCAGCGATTACGCCTGGAAGGCGGCGGATTCCGACCGAATCCAGATTCAGATTCCGGAAGGCCATTATTTCTTTATGGGTGATAATTCGCCGGAAAGCTTGGATAGTCGCTTCTTCGGATTCGTGCCTAAGAAAAACATTGTCGGCGGCCCTCTGTTGCGGATTTGGCCGTTAAACCGCTTCGGACCGATCAACAAACAATAACGCAGAAAGGTCTTGCCTTTCCCGGTAAGACCTTTTTTAATGGACAGCGATGGCGACAGAAAAAACGTGGTATCCCGGACATATCGAAAAAGCCAAAAGAGTGATACAGGAAAACGTGAAAGCGGTTCAGGCCGTCGTTGAGATGACCGATGCGCGCATCCCGTACTCCGGAAGAGCCTATGAGTGGAAGTCTCTCTTCCATAACAAAAAGACCGTCGTTCTTCTTTCCAAAGCCGATTTGGCAGACCCGCGGCAAACGGACAGATGGATCGCTTTTTATGAGAATCGGGGGATTCCGGCATTCGCCCTGAATCTGAAAGGAAACCCAGGCGGTATCCGGAGCCGGTTCGTTTCGAAGATGACGGCAATTGCTCGAGAACAGCGATTTCAGAGGTATATGATCGTCGGCATCCCCAATGTCGGGAAATCGACGCTCGTCAATGTCATCTTAGGGAAACGGAAGGTCCGCGTTGGCAATACGCCTGGCGTCACACGCGGGATTCAGTGGGTGAATATAACGGATCAGCTGATGCTGATGGATACGCCTGGAATTTTATACCGGCACCTCTTCAGCAAACACGTTCGCCACAAACTGCTGTTGTCCGGATGCATCAAAGCGTCCGAGAACGAAACCGACGAAGCGCTCGAGTATGCCTTTCTTTGGTTGAAAGAACACTATCCGACGCTTTATAAAACAATTGCCGGTCAGGATACAGAGGAGTTTTTCGAGTTCGAAGAACTCTTGCGTGTCGTTGGTATCAAACGCGGATACCTTCAGAAAGAAAATCGCGTGGACCGGTCGAAAGTGGTTGATTTCCTGCTCGCTTCCTTTCAAAACGGAGCGTTTGGCGAAATCACCTATGAAACCCCGGATATTCTTGAGGGCGAATCGGACTCTGATTAAGGAGGGCTATGGTTTTTATCGCCGCATTTTCTCATTTCTTTACCGACTTTTTTGGTTCTTTCTTCAAACCCATGGCGCCTTACTTTATGTCGCTATATCAAATCGACAGTTCCACATTCGGCAGCACGCTCGGGATAATCAGTTCGTCCGCCTCCTTATTGCAGATTATCTTCGGGTTTCTGTTCGATAGAACCCGCCGGGACGGTCTGTTGCTCTTCTATTTGCTGATGGCTCAACTCGTCATCTTGACCGTTTTGGTCTTTTTGCACAACTACTATCTGTTGATGCTGTTTATCTTTGTCTCCATCCTGATCAATTCGGCCTATCACCCTTTAGGCGCCGGATTAGCCGGTCTCACGCAAAAAGCGCGCGCGATCGCCATATTCTCAATATTCGGAACCTTCGGATCGGCGCTGGGGCCGGTATTTATAACCGCTTTTAGCAGTCGCTTCGAATTCCATAACGTCGCCTGGATCACTCTGGCTTCAGGCGTGGTTCTATTGCTGTTGTTTCCGAAGATGGCTCCGATCAAGAAGGAAGAGCAGGTTCAGAAACGACTCCCAACGTGGTCTATCTTCAAACTGCTCATACCCTGCTTCATAGCGGTCATCTTCAGAAGTATCGTCATGGACCAGTTTCACACCTTCGTCCCGATTTACTTTAACACGTTGAATGCCCCTTTGACGCTGGGGGGGATGGTGTTGACCATTGGAATGTTGACGGGATTAGTGACAAACTATATCGGTTCGCGATGGATCTTGAAGGTCGGCATCTTTCGCATCAACCTGGCCGGGTTCACAGGAATGGGTTTGGCCGGTCTCTTATTCGTTCTGTTGCCGGGCTACGCACTAAAAACCGTAATGTTCGCGCTTTTCGATTCCGCCGGTTTCTTAACGATGTCCGCCAATATCGTGCACGCGCAATCCTTGGTGCCGAACAATCGCGCCTTCGCGTCTTCGATAACAATGGGCTTGGCGTGGTCGATCGGCGGATACATCGGAGCTTCCGTTTCTGCCGTT
>CAZMHO010000013.1:21879-29424 GCA_964566085.1 uncultured Thermotogaceae bacterium
AAGTATCCGTTCTGCTCACGGTACTGGCGGCGTTTTCTTTGGTCGTCGCGCTCCTCTATCTGATTTTTATTGTCAGAAAGGATAAGACGCAACGGCCTGTCGGTGCTTAAGCTAGAATTCGCGTGAAATATAACGTTTTAAGATAGAGTGATTATCCCGATAAATGAGTATCCGATTTCTTTCGTCATCACAGATGACACGAACGTTTACGTATTGGAGGAAGGAAAAATGGTAACGATCGCGTTAGACGGCATGGGAGGCGATTACGCCCCAAAATCCGTTGTGGATGGTATACTGAAGTATCTTGAGAATGAAACTGAAGAAGTCTCATTCTTGCTCACCGGTCAGGAAGAGAAGATAAAATCCTGTTTTCCTCATTCAAAAGTCCCTAAAAGTGTTCGGATCGTTCCGTCGCCGGAAGTATTCGCGATGGACGAAAAACCGTCTCTTATCCTGAAACGCCCGGAAACGTCGCTCCATAAAGCGGCGGCTCTCGTGCGGGATAAAGAAGCCGACGCGTTGATCAGCGCGGGGAATACCGGCGGTTTGCTTGCCGCCGCCACCTTCTTGATCGGGCGCATCAAAGGCGTGAAACGCCCCGCTTTAATCACGCCCATTCCCAACCTCCATCGCGACGTCTTGCTCTTAGACAGCGGCGCGACGGTGGAGTGCTCTAAGGAAGTGCTCATCGGGTTTTCCAAAATGAGTATCGCATTCTTGCAGGTGATCGGGGCAACCGACTACAAGATCGGGTTGCTCAATGTCGGAACCGAAGAGGATAAAGGGACCGAGGACCTGAAACAAGCCCACGCGATTCTCAAAGAAAAGTTGGGTAATAACTTCCAGGGATTTGTCGAGGGCCGGGATATCAACCTTGGTCATGCCGACGTGATCATCACCGACGGGTTCAGCGGCAACATCGCCTTGAAATCGATGGAGGGAACCGCTAAGTTTATGATGGAAACCCTGAAATCCGAGATCAAAAAGGGCGGTTTGCGGGCAAAGCTTGGCGCTTTACTGCTTAAACCCGCGCTTAAAGCGTTGAAACATCGCTTTGACCCACACCGGGTCGGGGGCGCTTTCATACTCGGCGTGAACGCGCCGGTAGTCAAAGCTCACGGAAACTCCGATGGCTATGCGATCTCCAATGCGATCCGCGTAGCCATAGACGGCGTTAAAAAACAATTGGTTAAAAAAATCGCTCTTCAATACGCGGAGGCGGAAGTATGATCAAGAGAACCGTTCCTTTATCCAACCCCGATATCGGGGAAGAAGAGGTCCGCGCGGTCGAACAGGTATTGCGTTCATCCATCCTCAGCATCGGGCCGAAAGTCCAGGAGTTTGAAAAACGCGTCTCAGAGTACTCCGGACATCGTTTCTGCGTCGCCGTGAATAGCGGCACCAGCGCGTTGATGCTGATTATGAAAGCGGCGGGGGTATCCGCCGGGGACCGTTATCTCACGACGCCTTTTTCGTTTGTCACATCGAGCAATATTCTCCTCTACGAAGGCGCGGAACCGGTTTTTGTCGATATCGACCCACGGACGTTCAATATGGACTGCGAGCAACTTGCGCAACGATACCGGGAAGATTCTGCGAAGGAGACGATCAAAGGGATTGTCGGCGTCGACGTCTTCGCGCAACCGCTTGATTGGGATCCGATCTTGGAATTCACTGCGAAAAACGGGTTGAAAGTGATCGAGGACTCTTGCGAAGCGCTTGGCTCCTCCTACAAAGGAAGAAACTGCGGCACGTTCGGTACTGCGGGAGCCTTTGCATTTTATCCGAATAAGCAGATGACAACCGGCGAAGGGGGAGTCGTTGTCACCGACGATGAGGAAATCTACCGGTTGTGCCGGTCGCTCAGAAACCAAGGACGCGGGGTGGATGAAAATTGGCTGGAACACGTGCGTTTAGGGTACAACTTCCGAATGGATGAGCTGAACGCGGCTTTAGGGATCGAACAGGTGAAGAAGCTGGATGGCTTCATCGACAAGCGAAATGCCGTCGCGGAACGCTACGCCAAGCTCCTGTCCGGCGTCGGCGGCGTTAGAACGCCTATTGTCGAGTCGTATACTACTCGTATCAGCTGGTTCGTCTATGTCGTGATGTTGGACGAAGGGATCGATCGAGACAACATCATCGGTTTTTTGCATGAACACGGCATACAGAGCCGCAATTATTTCGCTCCGATACACCTTCAACCCTTTTACAGGGAACGCTTCGGGTACCGGGAAGGCATGCTGCCGATAACGGAGAACGTTACGAAACGGACGTTGGCGATTCCTTTCTATAATAACTTGACAGTAGAAGACCAGGAGTATGTGGTCCACACCCTCAAAGAAGGAATCGACCACTTTTCATGAAAAAACGCCTTTTATGGATACCCGCCGGTATCCTAATGGCGCTGGCGATGCCCGGTTTCAATCTTCATGTCTTCGTGTGGGTCGGGTTCGCGTTATTTTTGCGTTCGCTCGACCGAGAAGCCGAGCCCCTTTCAATCCCTTCGCTGATTCGAAACGCCTTGAAAGGTTTAGGATTCGGTCTGATTTTCTTTGGCATCAGCCTGTATTGGTTCCTCCCGACGTTCTCCCATTATGTACCTGAGGTGTTGCGATCCTTTCCTCCTTTTATGGGCGTTATCGTTTTTGTATTGCTGATTTTGGTGGAAGCCCTTTTTTATGCGTTGTTCGCGGTGTTTTACACTCTGTTTCGGAACCGAATCGCGCATCGCCCGGTATTGTTTTGCCTCTTTACCGGTTTATTGCTCATGTTCACCGAATGGCTGCGCGGGATCGGTCCGATGGGCTTTCCTGGCTTCCGTTTTTCTGACGGACTGGTCAATATGGGCGGGCTCACGCAAATTGCCGCCTACGCAGGGACCGAAGCCTTGGTCATCCTCGTGGGCGCTGTGAATGCGGCGGTCTATCGGATCGGGTGGATGAGCCCCTCTCCCGCGACTCTCAAACGATCGTGGGTTTTCGCGCCGGTTCTCCTGCTTTCGCTCTATGCGTTCGACTCTTTTTTGCAGATTCCCTTGCCCCCCGTTTACCCGGAGAATGGCGAAGTGCGTCGGGTCGGCGGAATGCAGACGATGGTCAGCTCCGAAAAAAAATACTCCTTTTCCGAAACGGAGTTCATCGAGGAATTCTCCGATTCATTGGAGCAGCTGAACGCCTCCTGCGGGAACCTTGACTTCATTGCTTACCCGGAAGCCCATTTTATGTACGATATCCTAAGGCGGTCGCGGACTTCGGAGGCGCTGAAGAAGTTTTCCGCCGAAACCGGGGTCGTTTTCGTCGTGCCGCACTTGGCGCAAATGAGTGAAGAAGAATTTTACAACGCGGTAAGGATCGTCACACCGGAAAATGGGGTATCGGAAGCATTCTACGGCAAGCGGCACCTGAATCCTTTCGTCGAAACCTTGCCCTTTGAGCGGATCTTCGGGATGTTCGGCTTCATCAAATTCTCGAACTACTTCACGCCGGGACCGATTGCCCAAACCTTTGAGATACGCGGCAAGCGATATGCCTTCCCGGTCTGTTTTGAATCCTATTACTCGAAAGTCTTCGGGGAGTTTTTAGACCAAAAGGCTGAGGCGTTTTTTGTTTTGACCAACGATGCCTGGTTTACCAGCTCGATCGCGTTGGAGCAGCATTTCGCCCAGGTTCGGTTCCGAGCGCTCGAGACGGGAAAGTGGGTGGGGCAGGTCTCGAACAACGGTATCACGGGCGTTTCGGACCCGTTCGGGAGGGTTGTCGCCCGGATTCCCGCCTTCGAAAGGGGGTTAGGAGTGTTCTTAATCGGTTTCTCCGATCACACCCGAAGCGTTACCTTTCTCGACTATCGTCCCTTATGCCTGAGCGGTTACGGAATCGCTCTCCTTCTGCTGGTGGCGATCGCGTTGACGGGCAAAGGCAAACGGGAGAAACCGCAAGATCCTAACTGAAACGGAATTGCCGTTGTGATAAAATACCTGGAGCGAGCGCGACGGTTTTATATTATGAGTGGGGTGAAGAAGTGAAAAGGATAGAGACGCTGTTTTTGTGCTTTACGTTTATTTTCATTGCGATGTTCGCGCATCCGCAACTGACTTATGAATTCAGTACGCCGAAATATTTCTTCCTGGTTATCTTCGCGACCGCTTCGATCGTTTTATTCATGGCCAGAAAACTGATGGAGAAAGATTATTGCCTCTATCTCTCTTGGGCTCATTTGGGTTTCTTCCTTTTCGGAATTTCCGCGGTCGTCGCTTCCTTTACCATGCTGCGCGAAAATCCGATGTATTTCCCGTATCCCTTTGAGTTGGGCATGTACGGACTTCTCACCGTATTCCTCTCCCTCTATCTCTCGAATTATTTCAAAGAGAAGAAAGAGATCGTTTTCTTCTTATCCGCCGTATTGATCGCCGGATTCTTCGTCGCCGTCGAAGCCTTGATGAACTACTATGGCGGACAATCATTTTTCCTCGGCGCCTATGGCGGTTCCGGAAAATTGCAGATGAAAGCGACGATCGGAAACCCGAACTTCGTTTCCGACTTCGTCGGGTCATTGATCCCAATCACCCTCTATTTCGCCATCAGCAATCACTATGGATTCTACCTTCCGGCGGGCGCGGAGGAAAAGCGCTTCCGCATTGATAAAAAGCGGTATTATTTCATCCTTGGCATCAAATGTTTCGCCGTCGTGCTATTCTTCCTGTTTTATCTGGTCGTCCTTTTAGCTTCCACACGCGCCGTCTTGTTCTCGCTGATAGGGGGATTCGCCGTTTTCGGATTCCTTCTATTCCTTTTGAGGAAGAAAGTATTCAAACGCGCCGAGGACACACCTGAAACGCCCGAAAAAGTAGGGAAAGAAAAAACTCCTTCCAAAAAGAACCCGGAGCGGCCGCTATCCGTTCAGAAACTGAGCGTGATGGCGTTGATCGCCATGTTAGCGATCTTATTCTTCCTTCCGATCATCCTGTCAGTCCCGGGAAATTTCTTGGGTACGACGATCGATGTCGCCGACCGCGCCGCCACTTCTTTCGACGCGAGAGGCTTTCAAACCACCGGAGGAAAGGGGCGACTGTTATCCTGGGCAGCCTCTATCTATCAATGGAAAGAGTACCCGCTGACCGGAAATGGTCTTGGTACCTATAAACTCAAAGACGCCGATTACCTGGCTCAGGTCATGGACGATCATCCGGAGTATATCGACGTCTGGAACAACTATAAACGAACCCATAACGACTACCTGCAGGTATTGGGGGAGATGGGCCTCTTCGGTTTCTTGGCGATGATCGCGACGATCCTTCTTCTGCTGCTTCAATTCTCGAAGATGCTGAAGCGGATGCAAAATGCCGACGATATTCTCCTTTTTCTGCTTTTCGCGGTATGCTTCATCGAGATCATGGGTCATTCCTTAACGGAATTTCCATTGCAGATGCTTCCGAATCAACTGTGGGCCGTTGCCTTGGCCAGTATCGGTTTCGGATCCTATTTCAACCGCAGTAAAAGCATGGCAAAAATCGTTACGATCAAAAAACATTTCTGGTTGATCTTGTTGGCAATCATTCTCGGAATCAGCCTCATCACAGGATTCTTAAAATTTCATTCTTTTTTGGCAGAGGTCTTCTTCAAAGAAGGCAACACCTACTATACCTATCTCTCTCAGGTAGAGACAGCGAAAGCGGACCTAAAAAACAAGGACCAGGAGTACACCGAGCTCAAACGGCAGTTGGACGCCCGGGAAGGAAACTACGCCGGGTTCAATCCTGACGTCTATATGCAGAGAAAATTGGTCGGCCAGAATGTGAACGCGATGAGCCCGATCGCGCTCAATCAGCTGAAGATAAAGATACTCGGAGAGTTGGAGAAGGAAGTCGACGCCGAAGAGCAAAAGTTCGCGTCGATCTTTTCGCAAATCAGCAGTAAAAAAGCCGAATATGAAGGACTGTCCCAAACTTACTACCTGATGGCGCTAAACTCCTTTGAAAGAAGCATCGAGCATACGCCCGCCCTCGGAAAGAGCTTTTTTTACGTCGCGCTCATCATGGCGCGTCCGGAACGGAAAGAAAGACTGGTTACGGAGTTCAACCAGGCGACGGACCGTTTGGCGGTGCTCGGCAGACATTTCACCGGAGAGGTCGAAGAAACGCGGTTTATCCTGCCCGAATATCGCGATTTCTTGCTTAAAGAAGATTTCGCCGTTTTCAGCGGTTTAGTCAAAGCGGGATTGCCCTTCCAAGACCTTATTGACGGGATGCGGGTTTCCTTATGGTATGATATCCAGATGAATCAGGACTCGCTGGACTATTTTGAGACCAGTTTGAGGGTCTTCTCGGAAAAAAATACCTATCGCATTATGGGGAAAACCTGTTACCAGATGATCGGGTATTTGCAGGAGCTGATCTCCGGGTATGAGAAATGGGCGGCCCAAAACCCCGGATACTCGGAGTCGATTCAGCGTTTGATCCGCGGACACGAGCAACAGATCAAAACCAAAATCGATGAACTCCAAAAATGGATGGATACGGCCCTTTTTATCCTCCCGGGAAGCTGGCATCTTTTCCCGGATTGGGAGAACGTCTACCAGGAATATATCACGATGCTCTCTCGTTTTGGAACGCCGGTCGAGTTCTACGGCAAGATCAAAGAAATCGTCGAGAAGCGTATCCATTCGATCGATTTCACGCATCGGGCGCAGCAGCTCGCCGTTCCCTCCGAGATACCGAACATTTTCCGCTATATGGTCCAATACTTCCATGAACAGCAGAAGTTCCAGGAAGCCTTGATGCTCTATAAAGAGGCCGTCGATATGCTCAAAGGACCTTACGATTGGAACCGGGCGGATCTGACCGGCAACCCTTACCTGGATGACGCGGGGAGGGCAAAAATCCGAAGTTTCCTTCAAGACTACGAGAAACTGGAGTTGGATATCTCGCAATACTATCAATCTCTCCAAAAACACTATCAATCGGTTAATGAACAAGGGATGTTCGAGCCATATCTTTTGGTGGATTGGCGGTTGAACGAATTGACCGGAGAAACATGGGAAGACGCGACCTATGACAGTATACAGCTGCGATTGACGCAAATGGCCGAAACCGGCCGACATGAATGACGAACGGATAGAAAGGAGAAACGGAATGACCCCAAGAAGATGGATAGGATGGCTGATACTCTGCGTGTTACTTGCGGCATCTACCTTCGCGCAGAAGGATTTCGAAAAACTGTCGCTGCCCTCTGACGCTGTCGTAGCAAAGGTGAATGAAAGACCGATCTACGCAAAAACGCTTGATATCGAATCGAATCTGGCTTTTACGCTGTTAACCATCAAGCAGAATAACGAGAACTTTTACGAAATTCTTCTGGGAACAGAAGAAGGGTACGATTTTTTGGTCAAGTACAAAACGATCGTCCTCTACAAGCTCATCGACTCTTACCTGCTGATAGAGATCGCCAAGTCTTACGGCATCAACTACCTGGACGCCGAACTGCTCCAGTACGTGAATACTTTCATTAGAGACATATTGTCCGGCAACCAACTGACCGAAGGGGAGTT
>CAZMHO010000014.1:0-4762 GCA_964566085.1 uncultured Thermotogaceae bacterium
TCTGGAGGGGGCCCCTCCGGAGGAGGGGTGCCCGTCAGGGCGGGGTGGTCTCTTAAATATGCGATAACTCCCTCCAGATTATTCATTACTTCCGATACGCTAATATGAATCACGATCAACCCTAAGGATCGTAAGAAATGATCCCGTTGTTCGTCGTGGTCTTTTCTACCATCGTGCGACTGCCCATCTATTTCTATAACGGCATGTCTTTCGGCGCTATAAAAATCTACGATATAATTCCCGATGATCTTCTGTCTGTCGAAATCCAGCCCGTTAAGTTTTCTGGATTTTATTGCGTTCCAAAATAGCGCTTCGTGCAACATTCCCGCTTTTCTCAATTCTTTCGCGCGAGAGCGAAGCGCGGGGTTGTATGGTAGGGATTTGTATTTTTGCGTCTCTCTCAAAGCACCACCCCGTCAGCCTTCGGCTGCCACCCCTCCGCGGGAGGGGAATTTTCGCTTCTTCCCTCGTTAGGAGTCTGCGAAATTCCGGGTCGGGAGAGGAGCGCGCGGTGAGTTGCCAGTTATTCTTTCACCGCGCCCTGGGTCAAACCGGCGACGATGTATTTTTGAGCGAAGAAGAAAACGATCATCGTCGGGAGGAGCGCGATGATGATCCCCGCGCCGAGGACGTTCCATTGGATACCGGCTTTTGAGATGAAAGAGTAGAGCGCGACCGGGACGGTCATCTTGGAGTCGCTGTCCAAAAACAAAGCGGCGGTAAATAGCTCGTTCCAGTTATTCACGAAAGAGAAGCTGAAGATCGCGGCCAACCCGGGTAAAAGTAAAGGCACGGTAATACGAAAGAGAACGCCGATCCGCGTGCACCCGTCGATGAGTCCCGCTTCTTCCATACTGACGGGAATCCGATCAAAAAACCCTTTCGCCATGATGGTGCTGAAGGTGGCTCCTAACCCGATATAAATAATAATGATCCCAAAGAGGTTGTTGGTAAGCTTGAGGCCAGAGAACATCTGGAACTGCGGGATCATCAGCAGATACGCGGGAATCATCTGGGTAAAAAACAAGAAAATCACTAAGAACCCTTTGCCTTTGAAAGTAAAACGCGAGAGGGCATATCCGCTGAAAAGGGCAAACAAGGTCGATACGATCGACGCGAAAAAGGTTACGAAAAGGCTGTTTCCAAAGTATCGGGAAAAATTCGCAAACCCAAAGAGATAGCGATAGGCTTCAAAAGTCGGATTCTTCGTCCAATATTTGATTGGAAAGGTGTAGATGTCTTGCGGAGGTTTGATCGAAGTGATGAAAATCCATACGATCGGCGCGATGGCAAAGACAAAATATAGGCTTAAAGCCAGTCCTTTCAGGGTTTTTTGGATCACTTTTTTAACGCGCACGGACATTACATCTCCATTTTTTTCGTATTTGAGAGGAAATAATAAAAGGTCGTGAAGATCATTAAGAGACTGATGATGATCACACCGACCGCGGATGCTTTGCTGAAGTTGTTGTTTTCATAAAAGACGATATTGATCATATAGACAGACAGGGTCTCCGTCGCTTTCGCGGGCCCTCCGCGGGTCATCGCGTAGATGATGTCGGGGAAGTTCATGACCCAGATAACGCGGAGCAGAATGGTATTGATCAGCACCGGACGGATGTACGGCAAGGTCACTTTGAAAAAGCTGTTAACCGGGTTCGCCCCATCCATCCACGCGGATTCATAGATATCCTTCGGAATTCCCTGCAGTGCGGCCAAAATCATGATCGCAAAAAACGGAATCCCGTACCAGACGTTGACAGTAATGACCGCCACCATCGCAAGCGTCGGATCTGAGAAGAAGCCGATGCCTCGGTCGATAACTCCCAGGCGGATCAGAATGTCGTTGATGATACCGAAGGAACCGTCGAACAACCATTTCCATATCAGCCCAATGGCGAATCCGGATAAAGCCCAGGGATAAAATACGAATCCCGCATAGATACCGCGGCCTCTGAAAGGTTTTCGCATCAGGAGCGCCAAACCCAGCCCAAGCACCATTTGAAAGAGTACCGAAAAAAAGATCCAAAGGAAGGTGTTCCACAGGATTAGACCAAAATCGCCGCTTTGTAATACCCGTTCATAGTTTTGAAGCCCGACGAAGCGGATGCGGCGGATATTGAAAACGGTATAGTTTTGAAAGGAGAGGATAAATCCTCGAATGGTCGGCAAGATCGTAAGAAATCCGACAACCGAGAAGGTGGGGATAAAAAGGGCCAGCAGAAAGAAAAAACGCCGACTCTTCTTTTTAAGGGAACGATAAGATCGCGTTTTAAAAGAAGAAGAAAAAGGCGCTTGCGCGCCTTTTTCGTTTTTAGATGCCGGCATCATTCCAGAATTTGGTAAATTCCTGGAGCGCCTTTTCCGGAGTCATTCGGTTCATAAGCAAACGTTCCTGAATATCTCCCTGGAAGCGGAACCATTCGCCCCAAACCTCATTGTCTATCGGATACGCGGTAATCTGATAGGTTTCAGGATCGGCGAACATCTCCGCCCACCCCGCGAAGATTTCTGAGCTGAAGTACGGGTCCTGATCGTAGATTCGGGAATCAACCGGTAGCGCGCCGTATTCTTTGCAGAAGTAGGCGGCGTTCTCCGGCAGATTGAAGAATTCGATGAACTTCCACGCCATATCTTTGTTCTTGGAATAAGAGGGGATTCCCCAACCGCCAAATCCGAAGGTTGGATAGACTTTCCCGCCGGGTCCCACAGGCAAAGGCGCCGTTTTGTACACGCCACTGGTCAAAAGATAGTTCAGGAGCGCGGTCGTGTCCGGGTCTTGGAAGAGGATCGGGGTGAGACCGGATACGAAAGCGTTGACTTGTTCGTCAAAACCCCAGGATATCGCGTCTTTTGGGGAAGTTTTGTGATAAAGATCCAAATAAAATTTGAGACCGCGTAGGGCTCTGGGGTCTTCAAAGATGATATTTCCGGATGTGGTCTTGTACATGCAGGCGGGATCAATGTCATCGAAGAAGGAACACAGAACCAGATCCATAAAGTTTACCGGGTCGATTCCGCGGTAGGTGAAGCCGTATTGGTCTTTCCCGTTTGTGATGTACTGGCAGATGGCCATCATTTCGCCCATCGAGCGGGGGGCGCCGACGATGTTGTATTTTTCGAGAACGTCGGGGCGGTAGAAGAGCGTTTTCACGTAGACGGCGTTCGGCATGATGTAGGCCGTGTCGTTCACCGTTCTTGCCGCTTCCACAACACCGTCAACCCAGTACTTCGCCTGTTCGGAACGCGTGATGTATCGTTCCAGATTCTCCAGAGAACCCATGCTGACGAGCCCGCTAAGCAGCCAGTCGCTCACTTCCACGATATCCAAAGGTTCTTCGTTGCTCATCATGATGTTGACTTTGGACACAGCGGTTTCATAGGGCGGAGAAATCAGTTCGATCGTTACTCCGGGGTTCGCGGCTTCGAATTTGTCGATGATGCTTTCAATGATTTTGGTTCTTTCGGGGCTGCTGAAGACTTGAATCATCCGGAGAGTGGTAGCCGCGGACAGGAGCGATGATAACACTACACAAAGAAGTACCGTCGTAAAGAGTGCCTTTCTCAAAAGAATTCCTCCCTTCAATCTATAGTACCGCCCCAATTATATCATAAAACGACGTCTTAAGACTCGCACAAAAAGGCGGTACCGCCTGATAAACAATAGCGTTGAAACGATTTGTAAAAGGCAAAGCCGCAAAACCGGCCACGGGGTTCTCGTTTCTCGCCTTGGCCGATTTCGTGTATAATCGGTTAGCAAAAGAAGAGGTCGTTGCGAGGACTATCGATGATAAGGAGTTGGATATGAATCAATTACCGAAGTTACAAATCGGAGACAGTGTGATTTCCCTTCCGATTATTCAGGGCGGGATGGGTGTCGGCATTTCCTTGTCGGGTTTAGCGAGCGCCGTCGCCAATGAAGGCGGGATTGGAGTCATTGCGAGCGCGGGGATCGGAACCTTCCATTTCTCATGGGATCAGGGTACGATGTCTTTGATGGAACTGGATCGAGAAGGATTGCGTTTGGAGATCCGGAAGGCGCGGTCATTGACAAAGGGGTGGATCGGAGTCAATATCATGGCCGCCCTTAATGATTTTTCCTCTTTGCTGCGCGTCACATTAGAGGAGGGGGCCGACTTTATTTTCATAGGGGCGGGTCTCCCTTTTTGGGATACCAACGAAATCCCTTTGGATGTAATCCGCCGTACAAAAACAAAACTGGTACCGATCGTGTCTTCCGCGAAAGCCGCCCGCCTGATCTTTCAATACTGGGATAAAAAATACGGGCGTGTACCGGACGCGCTGGTTTTAGAAGGACCCAAAGCCGGGGGGCATCTCGGTTTCTCTTTGAGGCAAATCAATAACCCGGAATATCAGTTGGAAAACTTGATTCCGCAGTTAATCGAGCAGGTCCATGAATTGGAAAACGAGTACGGCCGCTCGGTGCCTATTATCGCCGGAGGCGGGATTTTTACCGGCGGGGATATCCGAAAAGCGTTGGAGATGGGCATTCAGGGAGTTCAAATGAGCACGCGGTTCGTGGGTACTTACGAATGCGACGCTTCTGTTCGTTTCAAAGAAGCGTACCTACAATGCCAACCCGACGACATCACGATCATCAAAAGCCCGGTCGGGCTTCCGGGGCGAGCGTTGCGCAATCAGTTCATTATCGATGTGGAAAGCGGTTTGAAGAAACCCTTTGTTTGCCCGTATCGCTGCCTAAGCACGTGCGACTTCATTAACGCGCCTTATTGTATTGCGA
>CAZMHO010000014.1:4772-11700 GCA_964566085.1 uncultured Thermotogaceae bacterium
TGCGATGGCGCTAACGAACGCTCAAAAGGGCTTACTGGAGGAAGGTTTTGTCTTCTGCGGCGCGAATGCCCATCGCGTAAAGAAGATCGTTTCGGTTAAAGAGCTTTTCCAAACGATAAAAGAAGAGTATCAGGCCTCTTTCGAAAACGGGCCGGATTCGCTCTGAGGCGTCCTCCTGCTCAATGGCTGTAGTCGACGGGATAGAAGGAGACGTAGTTCGGATCGAAGGTCAATCGAACGGTCCCGATGGGGCCGTTTCGTTGTTTTCCGATGATGATTTCCGCCTCGTGCGGCTCGTTCATCATCTGTACTTCGCTCTCGTCAGAGCCGTCCTTTTTTCTCTTATAGTACGCTTCCCGATGGATAAACAGAACGGTGTCCGCATCCTGTTCGATCGCGCCGGATTCCCTCAGGTCGGAGAGACGGGGGCGTTTGTCTTCGCGCTGCTCCATCGATCACGAAAGCTTAGACGCGTCTATCACGACGACATCGAGCTCCTTCCCGAGCAGCTTCATCGACCGCGAGATCTCGGAGATTTCCTGTTGCCGATTCTCCCGCTCTTTCCCGCAATTCATCAGTTGCAGGTAGTCAACGACGACGATGTCAAGCCCGTATTCCTTTTTTATCCGCCTCGCTTTTGTTCGCAGCGCCCTCGGCTCCAGCATCGAATCGTCGTCGATGATGAGATTGGCGTCCGTCAGCCGGCTCGCCGCATTCGTCAACCGATCCCATTCATCGTTTGTAATGTCCCCTTTCCGCAGTTTTGAAAAAGGTACGCGGGAAGCAACGCTCAATAAACGCAGCGCGATCTGCTCGGCTGACATTTCCAAACTGAATACCCCGACCATCTGATCCTTCTGCAAAGACATATTGTACGCGAAGTTCAACGCCAAAGCAGATTTCCCCATCGAAGGCCGCGCGGCGACAATCACCAGTTACGACTGATGAAATCCGGTCGTCAGCATGTCCAAGGCGTCGTATCCGGTGGAAACACCCGACACATATTTATTGTCCTGCCGGCTGTCGTGTCTGACCTTGATGTCTACAAGATTTTCAAAGGCCTTATCGATAACGGCCTTTAACGGGCGGAACGAACGATCCATCGTTCGTTCCCCAATTTTTAGGATCGAGCGCTCCGCCTGATCCAGGATCTTGTCGACCTCTTCCAAACTGTAAGCGTTTTCGACGATCTTGCTGCCAGTGTTGATCAAATTCCGCAGGACGGACTTCTCTCTAACCAGCTTGGCGTACTCCACGCAGTGCGCGGAAGTCGGTACGGCGTCCGCCAGCTGAACCAGAAACACTTCGCCACCGATCTTATCGATAACGGCCTCTTTGCGTAAGACGTCTGAAAGCGTGACGACGTCGACGGGATCGGCTTTTTCCACCAATGTCTCCATCGCCCTAAAGACGATTTTGTGCTTTTCGTTATAGAAATCTTCGCTCGTGATGACTTCCATCACATCATTGACCGTTTCGGGATCTATCAGCATAGACCCCAAAACGGCGCGTTCCGCTTCCCCGTCGTTCGGCGGCGTTCGAACTTGTCTTACCCCTTCGGCCATGAACGGCTCTGGATTCCTAAACCGGTTTCTTCACGATCGATTGGCCCTTTTTTCGGAAGTAGGTAAACAGCAAAACGCCGATCACCACGAGAATGACGCCCGTAACCTGCGCAGCGCGCCATCCTCCCCAGTAAAGGCTGTCCAGCCGTAGTTGCTCGACGAAGATACGACCCAGGGAGTAGACGACGAAGTAGAGGGCGGTTGTCTCGCCATGGTTTTTACGCTTCTTCGCGTAAAAGAAGAAGAGAATGCAAAACGTCAGGATATCCCAAGCGCTCTCGTATAAAAAGGTAGGGTGAAAGTATTCGAAGCTTTCATATCCCGGCATACGGTGCGAAAACGGGATGAACATCTTCCATGGCAAGTCGGTCGGGCTGCCATAGGCCTCGTAGTTGAAAAAGTTTCCCCATCGTCCGATCGCTTGCCCCAGGGGCAGCAATGCCGCCGCCAGATCGGTTCCCTGAAAGAGCGTGAAGGAGCAGTTCTTGCGAAACCGGGTGTAGAGAGCGCCGCCAACGAGAGCGCCAAGCACTCCCCCGTATATCGCTAACCCTCCGTGCCAAGTCATAAAGATCTCCAAGAGGTTGTTTTTATACAAGTCCCATTGAGAGAACACGTAATAGAGCCGAGCGCCTGCGATTCCGAAGAAGATACACACGATAATGGCTTCCGCCATGTGCTCCTCGTTCATTCCCTGTTTGACTCCTATTCGGCTTCCAATGATGTAGCAAAAAATGATCCCCGCGGCAATGACAATCCCGTACCAGTGGATATAGAACGGTCCGATCTTCAGCGCGACAGGATTCAGTTGGATCGAATTGTCGAAAACCCCTTTCACAAAGAAAAACAGCAAAACCAAAGCGACGATTGCGATAATGGCCACAATCCACTTTTTCATCTTTTATCCCCCCTATTTCTTAATTGCCCGCAAGCCCCTTCGATATCCGCGCCTTTCTCAGCGCGTTGGACGGCTTCAATCCCGTTTTTCGTCACGATCGCCTGGAAGCGCGCCGCCTTCTCTTCACTCGGCCGTCGATAGGGCTCTGCGACCGGATTCACCGGTATCAGATTGATATTGACCTTCATCCCTTTCAACAGCGCGCATAACTCTTGAGCGGTATCATCGGAGTCATTCACGCCGTCGATCAAAATGTACTCGATTGTGACGCGATCTCCGGTGTTCTCGATGTACTCTCGCAGCGTGAAAACCAGCTCTTCCACCGGGTATTTATGATTGATCGGCATCAACCGATCCCGAATCCGGTTATTTGGCGCGTGGAGCGATACGGAAAGCGTGATGCCGGTTAAAAACGGCGTGCCCTCTTTGATCTCTCTTCCCAACCGCTCGATACCAGGCACGATACCGGCCGTGCTGACCGAGATGCGGCGTTTGCTGATTCCGAATTGTTTCGGGTCCGTCAGGATGCGAATCGCCTGCCTGACTTCCTCATAGTTCAGCAACGGTTCTCCCATCCCCATAAAAACAACGTTGCCGATCTTCAGCGCCGGGTCGTTTCGGTTCGAACCGGGGCGTTTCTCCATCATTAAAACCTGACCGATTATTTCGTCGCAGGAGAGGTTTCTTTTAAAACCGCTTCTCCCGGTGGCGCAAAAATCGCATTTAAGCGGGCAACCTACCTGTGAAGAAATGCAGGCGGTGATGCGGTCTTTATGATAGAGAAGGACCGATTCCACGGTTTCCGAGTCGTTGAGACCCAAGAGGTACTTTTCCGTCCGATCGATCGAAGAAACAAGGTGTTGCACGACTTCAGGCAGGATGAAACCGATTTGTGTCCCCAACAACCCCTTGATATCCTGGGGGAGATTGGTCATATTCTCGGGTTCGAAGATATGTTTCTGGAAAACCCAGTGATTGATCTGGTCCGCGCGAAAAGCGGGATACCCCATGTTCTTTAAGGTTTCCCGAAGTTCATCATTGCTCATGCTCAGCAGAGAATACAAGTCTTACACCTTCCAAACTTCGCCGGTCACCGCGCTATTCCAAGCGGCAACAGTTTCCGGCAATAATAAATACCTCTTTCGTACGTAGTAGGCGATCTTATGCTCCAATACCGCGTTAAATCCCTTTTCATAGTCCCGGTCGGCGATCTTTCGCAAACGGTGAACCCCCGGATAATCCCGGGTTTCCTCTAAAGAATCGGCGAGAAACAGTATTTTTCCGACGTAAGAGCGAAACGGATATCCGGTGGTGTGGTGGGTGACCGCCTCGATGATGTCAGAAAGCAATTCCTCCTTTCCTCGCCATCTCTTTAGAAAAAGCCCTGCAATTATACCATGATACAGGACAGGCTCTTTTTCGAGGTACGGATTACGGTCGAGACCCGAACGGCGCGCGACGCGCCGCAAGTACTCGACCGGCCATTCACGAAATAAATCGTGCGCCAAAACGCCGATCAAAACGGGCTCAAAAGGCAATCGGTGTGTGGCGCACAATCGGGAGGCATACGCTTCTGAAGCCGAAATATGGGCGGCTCTTTTTTCAGAAAGGTTCAGGCGGATGAGATGCTTCAGTTCTTTAATGAGCGTAGCGTATGCCAAAGATAACGACCTCTTCGGACTTCGGAGCCACCTCGATGAGGGCGAATAACAGGTTGGCTTTCATTCGTTCGATGCGCTTGTCGCTTAACCACAAGACGGAATCATCGGGAACGCCGGTGTAGGTATAGGCTTTCAACGGTTTTTCCGTGTAGTTCTTAACGGTGAGACGGTATCGGCGAATCGACTCTTTTCCTTCTTCTCGAGACTCGATCAGCTCTAACTTCCCTTGCAATTCGACGGTTCGTCCGATCGCGATGTCGACCGTATCGCCGATCGGTTTGTCGGAAAGGGTTGACTCTCCGATCAAAACCGTATCAAACGCTCTTTGTTGATAGACGCTCACCGTCCCGGCGGGAACTGCCTTCGTCAGTTCGTCCATATGGATCGTTTGATTGAAGGCTCTAAAGTCACTTTCGTTCGTGTAGTAGGTGCTGGAGAAGGTATAGCGCTTTTCATAAGCCTGTCGGAACTCCAAGAAACGGTAGTAGGTGGATTGTTCTCCGGTAAAATCAAAAACGCCCGGAACCGGATACAGTACGTAGCCGGAGAAATCAGAAGCAACTCCTCCAAAAGAGGCTTCTTTTTCTTCAGATAGATAGAATTGGGCGCGCGGAGCGAGCGGCACATTGTCATTTTGGCTGGCCCGGTTGATCTGTCCCGAGAAGAGGATCAGATTGTCTGTATGGATCGTTTCGCGCAAAGCGTTAGCGATCTTCAGGGTCCCTTTCAGAGTCGCCGCATCCTCTTCAAGGAGTAGCGCATAAAATGCCTGCCATCCCAACCCTTGGATCTGGTAGGACACTTTCGCGCGCGTAACGTTTTCATCGAATAAAACGGACATCTTCGGTTGCGTGTTGATGGAGGGCAGCGACGCAAAAACCGGTGTCCCATTGAGGGGTTTGAATATTCCGTCCGGGCCTTTTAGGAGGACCGGTTCCGCGCAGACCAGCGTATACGCCCCCTTTGATCCGTCGGCGAACAACCACGTGATCTCCCGCCCTTCCCAATCTTTGAGCAGCTTATCCACCACATACTTTTCCGCCCACTTATAGAAAGCGTTTTGGTAGGCTGGAATCGTCGCGAAGGTATCCGTGAGGATTCCGCTCAACACGTTGATTTCGGCGGAACGGCCGTTGATCTCTTCTTCAACGCCGATATAGGCCAACTGATTGGGATAGATGACCAAAAAATTGGAAAACCCCGGTGCCGCGCAAATTAAAGCCAACAAACTAATCATCGCATACTTCATCTTGACACCTCTCTTTCGATGTTTTGATACTGGTCCCATAATGCTTCCGAGCTGCTGGAGACTGCTTGCGCTCCACTTCCGATAAGATGCTTCACTTCTTGGACGTCATCCACTAAACCCGCAGAAATACAGACGGGAAAAGGTTGAATCTGCTTCTCGCGCAAATAGGCGATCGCTTTGGGAAAAGCGCATCCCGGAAGGATTTCGATGATATCGGGCCGATAAGATAAGATCGTTTCGTGAAGATGGCGCAAGGCGCTCGAATCGAGCGCAAAAGACCTTAGAATCACGGGGTAGGCGTACTTTTTCGCCACTTCGATCAGCCTCGGTTTCACCGTAATGATCCCGTCCAGACCTTGGAGTTTTAAGAAGCGAAAACCGTACTCATCCCCAGAAAGCCCCTCGACAAAGTCTATGTCGACGAATACGCGGAAGCGCATTTTTTTTAGCGCTTTGATCTGACCTTGGACACTGATCAAGTCGGTTTTGAGGATGAAGACCGTGTCGCCCTTATACCGCCGGACTCTTTCGATCGCTGTTTTGGAGTCCCATATGGCCGCAATCAGCGGGGGAAAATCAAACGTCATCTTTTTCGAACAAAATGAACTTGACGAACTCGGAAGCGATCTCAGGGTCGAAGAACCGGCCATGGTCTTCGCGGATGACGCGCAGCGCCTCGGTCTGCGACATCACGCCGGTCGAAAACTCCGAATCTACCGTATTCAGAGCGTTGTCATACCAATTGATGATCGAAAGGACACGAACCCAATAAGGAATTTGCTCTCCTTTCAGATGATCCGGGAAGCCTTTTCCGTCGTAGCGCTCATGATGGTGCCTCACGAAGGGGATGAAATCGCTGAGGACTTCTAACGTGGAGATGAAGATGCTTCCCGCCACGGTATGGTCTTGACCGGTTTCTTCAAAGATTCGAAGACGCGTCGGGGAGTACAACATCAGTTGCTCAAGCCCGATCCTGCCGACATCATGCAGCATCCCGTATCTTAGAAAGAGGTTTTCATCGATTTCGGACAACCCCAATACCCTTGAAAACGCCAAGAAACGCCGCGCAACCCGTTGGGAATGGCTGTACCCGTGAGAATCCTCCACCTCCATCAGGACGACTAAAGGTTCCAGCACGGAGATAAGCCGTTTCCGCACAGACTGTGTGGAACAGAAGAATGGGAATTCTTTGTTGGATTTTTCAAAAGCCCAACTCATTGCCAAGATGATGTTTTCTTTTTGGGCCGGGTGAAATACCTGGAAAACCCGATTTTGGTCTACGTACCCGTCGATCGAGGATTCCGAAAAAAAGAGGGCAACCCCCCGGAAGTCTTCTTTCCGATCGCTGATCAGCAGGTTATCGGGTAGAGAGGCGTAAAGGGAATACTGACGGATATACTCCTCCAACTCCGTCCGCAAAGCGGCGCTTTCAACTTTCAGGATTCTTTGCAAACGTTCTTTGTCCACGGCCCAATCTCCATTCCGGCCCCTAAGGCCACAAAGTCGAAAACTGTATCAAAAGTCGCTGAAAAAAATCAACGACAGGACCCATAAT
>CAZMHO010000014.1:11710-28292 GCA_964566085.1 uncultured Thermotogaceae bacterium
TTTTCCCGCCAATCCGGAAACCACTAAGAATAACAGTATCACAATTCCGTAAACCTGATACCCCACGACTTTCTTCATATGTTTGGAGGTATAGAAAGCCGTCCAGAGATTAGCGGCATCCAAAGGCATAATCGGAAACAGGTTGAAAATGAAAACCACAAAGTTCGTTACCATGAAAAACCCCATCAGGTCCGACAGATACCGAGTGAGTATCGTCCCTTGACTGGCATCCGGGTTAAAGAAATAGCTATATCGATGCAACCCAAAAAAATAATAAACGATACCGGTAATGAAGCCCAGAACCAAACTGAACAAGGGTCCCGAGAACGTTATCGCAAAAATGTCCCGCTTTCTCTTTAACTTGACCGCGTTGATCGGAATCGGGCGCGACCAGCCGTACCCAAACAAGAAAAATACGGTCAGGCCGATCGGGTCCAGATGTCTGAACGGATTGGGTGTCGCTCTTCCCAAAAGGATCGGGGTGTTGTCCCCGCGCGATACCGCCGCCATGGCGTGCGCCCATTCATGCAAACCGAGAGCGAAAATGACCGCCGGTATTCTTGTGACAAAGGCCCTTAAAAACCGGATCCACTCGAAGGGTTCGTCGAAAAACACGTGGGCGCCTCTTCTTCAGTCCGTATTGATTCGTTTGGACATACGGTTGATTTCAAGGATTACCCTTTTTGCGTCGACTGTCGGGAAGTCTTCCGCAGAGAAATCCGCTCCCTGCGAGCCTTCCGCCTGTCGACGCAGATATACCCATCGACCGTCTACCATCGTGCCGAGAATGTCTTTTGCCGAGGAACTGTAAACCAGGTACGAATAAATCTTCGAGGACGCGGTGGGGTCTTCGAATGAAAACGGGTGGTAGTTGACGTCTTCCATGCTTAAAAAAGCCAGGTCCGCCTTGTTTCCCACTCTTATCGAACCGGAGCCTTCGAATCCCAGACAGCGGTATCCTTCTTCCGTTGCCATCGCGAAAACTTCTCGGGCCGGATAGACGGTCGGATCTCCGGTGATCCCCTTTTGCACCAGCGCCGTCAACAGCATTTCACGCCATATGTCAAGGGCGTTGTTGCTGGCGGCGCTATCCGTGCCGAGGATAACCGGTAGACCCGCTTTCCTGAATAAGGAAAGGGGGGCGATGCCATTGGCCAGTTTTAAGTTAGAGGAGGGATTATGCAGCATGATCGCTTTTGACCCTTTCATCCACGCGACCTCCTTCTCCTCCAAATGCACGCAATGGGCCATATAGCACGGTACCTCGAAGAGCCCGGCGCGCGCCAGCGTTTCGATGGCGTAGAGTCCGCGTTCTCGTTTCGATTCATGGATGTGTATGTGCACGAAGGTATCCGCTTCTTTGGCGATACCGACGATTTGGGCGATATACGCCTCGGAACAGGTATAGGGCGCATGGGGCCCAAACCCCACGCGAATCCGGTTTTGGTACCCATGCCATTTCTCAAAGGCTTTGCAATTTTCATCGATTCTTCCGTTTTCTCCGCCTTGATCGACCAACCCGCGACAAACGCATGCTTTCATCCCGAAGTCGGCAACGGCTTGACACACCTTTTCCGGGTACATGTACATATCGTTGAAAAGAGCGATACCGTAACGCGCCATTTCCATTTGCGAGAAAAGCGCCCCCCAGTATACGTCGTTTTCGGTTAGCTTGTCCTCACGCGGCAGAATCCGGTTAAAGAGCCACTCTTCAAAAGCGCTGTCATCCGCTACCCCCCGCAAAAATGCCATACCGGTATGCGTATGGGCGTTAACCAACGCCGGGATCGCCAAAACGCGCCTATCGCCAAAGGCGATGGCTTCCACGCCCTGAACGGCGGGATCGTGTTCTGAGATTTTTTCGATCCTCCCGTCTTGGATCGTTAGGTCTTGACTTTCTAAAACTCCGTCTTTGCATAGTATTGCTACGTTTTGTATGATCATGGTCATCCTTCCGAAGAAAAATTCCGCTGGGGTCTTATTTCCTCCACGATTTTGAGATATCCGTTTTTCATTGCATGTTTTCCTCTTTTGATCCCCGAGAACTCCTTGAAGTATTCGGCGCTTTTATCTTCCAGCATCCGCTGGACGAGGATGTCGACTTCCCGAATCTTTCTTAGCAACGCGATTTCGTGTTCTGTGTAGTTTCTCTTTTCGGAAAAAAACCGCCGAAGCAACTCGCCCCTTTCATCAACCAAAGGGCGTATCTTTTCGATTTCCTCGAAGTCGATGCTGTTGAGATAGACTTCGATATTGACGGATTTCTCTAAAATGGTTTCAAGCAGTTTCTCTTCCATCACATAACCCCTATTTTACCTTATTTTAAAGAAAGAATCCAACAACATCGGAAAGCGTATCAGGCCACTTCGACGAACACCGAACCACGCGATCCTAAAGGCCGATGCGCGTATATCCCTCGGTAAAGAATTCTTTGAATCGGTCGTTCGAAAGGATAAAGGGCGTTTTCACCGACTTGGCGGTCTCGAAGATCTCTCGATCGGCGTAGTCGACCGTTTTAACCCCCGCATAGCGGCAGAATTCGTCGAAAATACTCTTCTCTCCCCACTTCAATACCCGTCGGAAAGACCGGTCAAAAACCCAATACAGAGGAAAATAGAACTGATCGGAGCGCTTTGCGATGTAATAGTAAACTTCAAAGAGACCGGATACCGAAGGTTCTCCCGACAGCCATCCCACGTTGCTGCCATCAACGACTACCGGTTTTCGCACCCTTCTGAACGACAAGCTTTGTAAGTACTCCAAGGTAGCCAGATAGGTGCGTTTGGCATAGTCGATCTTGACGTAAATATTCCCATGAGGCAGCAGGCGCAATCGCCCCGGTTCTACCCATTCCCAACTCACTGATTGTATCGGCAAATTTGGCGCTGTTTTTAAGAAGAAGCGCATCAGCGGCAACTTGAGTTCTCTCCTTGAGACCGATTGGCAGTCGGTCAGCAGGTCGGTTAGTTTCAGAAGGGGGCGGAGCCTCTGCGTCGGTTTCGGGGAAGGTTCGAAGACCGTATTGACGGGCACGATTATCGCGATTTCTTCTGGTAGAAGGAACTGATCGGCGTATTTTTTTGTCACGACGTGTACCGTCCCTTCTTTGCCTAACACGGGGAAGTCTTTAATCAATCGAACGCAAACTCTGGCGGACACGGGGATACCAGCCTCTCATCCGAAAACGAGAAGCGGGATATAGAGTTCATCCGCCGTCAAACTGCCGTGTTTTCCCCGGAAAGTTTTTTCGTTGCCGGTGTATCGGTAATGAATCGAGCTTCGTCTTTTGGAAAGGGCGATCCAATTGCCGATACGCTCCAGGATTTCGTCTCGCGTTTCTGAGTCGTTCTGCGGTCCGAAGTACCCGCTCTCTATCGCTTCCTCCCGAGATAAAAGCAGAAAGCGTTTCGAGTAGTGTTCTTGAAAGTATTGCCGAAAAGCCCTCCCCTCTTTCGGTATGAAGTATAGGGCGCGGGGTTCTCCGAAAGGAGGAATGTCAAGGTGTTCTTTCACCAGCTTGTCTTTGGGGCTGATCCACTCTTCATCGGTCCACACCGTCTCGAGTTGGCCGTGATCGGCCGAAATGAGCAATCCGGTATCTTGGTGCGCTCTGCTCTCGAAAAAGTCCGCGAAAACATTGCGCAAAACATAGAAAAAAGTCTTCAGTTCCAATCCGTACTCCGGGGAAAACGGGCCATATTGGTGGCCGAAAGAGTCGGATAATCCCCAATATCCGAAGACAAAGAGCGGGCCTTCTTCTTCCAAGGCTCTTTTTAAGAGCAGAATCCTATAGACCATGCCCGAATACCCCTTCAAAGTCGAACCGATGTGGTGCATTTTGCTTAATCCCGAATTCTTGAACAGGTTCGACGTGACGCTCAGGCACTTAACGCCGCTTTTCGACAGCTTCTCAAAAATCGTTTTGACGGGAAGCCATTTGAACGGGTTGAACCCGTGATGGGTCAATAGATCACGGTCCATACCGACGGGACTGATATCCAACATATTCACCAGCGAAAAAAAGCGCTTCAAGTAGAGGATATATCCCAGCATGCCGTGTTCGAGCGGCGTTGAAGCGGTGTAGAGCGTGGTGAGCGCGGCGGTGGTCGTCGTCGGAAAGGTGCTGCTTATCATTGTTTTAGAAAATGGGGAGGTTAACTCGCAGAACGCCGGATCTTTCAAACACTGAAGGTAATTGTTCCAGCCGAAGGCATCCAAGATGAACAAGATGACCTTGGTTTTTTCCGGGTTCGGAGACTCTCTAAAAAGCCTGCGTATCGGTAACGCGGGATGGGTCGGCTCAATCCCGAAATACTCCAGAATTCCGTTTGACAAACCCAAGATGGATTCGGGGCCGTAGTCGGGTATGATCAGACTCCCATCCGCCGGAGCGTTTTCTCTCTGCATATCGGCCTCCCGTTTTAAAAGATAAGGTTGCCTCTTTCGCCGGCCGTTACTTCCCTACTGATTGAGACGTTTCCGCAAGCACACGCGAAATAAAGAGGCGCCGGTCGAGAAACAAATCCAAGATCGTGTTGAGTCCGTCGTTTAAACGGACAAGCGGTCGAGAAACGGCTCCTGTCTTATTTCCCACCACAACCCCTGTCTGACCGTTCGAAAGCGCGATGTGCGTCCCCACGGGATAGAGCCCGAATACCTTTAAGAAGAGATTGACGATAACGGGGTCGAACTTCTTTTTGGTTTCCTTGATTAAAAACGTCGTCGCATCGTACGGGCTCCACGCTTTCTTATACGGTCTCACCGTCGTCAAAGCGTCATAGACGTCGGCGATCATCATCAAACGCGACTCGAAAGGAATCTCTTCTCCTTTCTTTCCTTCGTTGTATCCGTTTCCGTCCCATTGTTCGTGATGGAATAAAATGCTGTTTAGAATCACGGTGTCTTCCAATCCCGACTGTTTTGCGATGCCATAACCGTAAGTCGGATGCTTTTTTATGATGTTGAACTCCATATCCTGCAACCGTTCCCGACTTTTTAGAATCTCCGGCGGGATCCATAACTTTCCGATATCGTGGAGGAGTCCTCCGGCGGTAAACCGATTGACAAGCTCCAAATCCCCTTTGAAATGCTCGAATGCCAATGTCGACCCAATAATGGCGACGTTCACTTGATGGGTGAACGTATAGTCATCCATCTGCTTGAGTTTTGCCAGGTTCGGCCAGATATAGGCGCCGTAATTCTTCGCTACGGTTTCCGAAATTTCTTTGCTGATCTCTCGGGTCTTTTCGATGTCGATCCGCTTTTCTACAACGATTTGTTCATAGATGTCGTTGATCTGGGTTTCCAAGTATTCGATCTTTTCTTCGGCGAACAAAGGTGTGATCTCCGAAGCGGTTTCTGGCTGTTGAATAACGGATACCCACTGAATCCCACGCATCCGAAGCCTTCGGACCAGCTCATCGTCGACGAGGTCTCCGTACTTTACGATGGTGTCGGAAGCGTCTCCGCCCGTAATATTTTCGACAATCACATCTCCTCTACTCAACTCTTCGACGCGCTTCCATTTGATCAATACCCATAACCTCCACGATGTAAGTCCCCGATTCGTTCTCGGTTTCCACTTCTTCCCCGTTTATCCTGAGGATCGGCCGCGCGATGGAATGATCCCCTTTTGAAATGACGGACCCGATACGCCCATCGTTCAATCGAACAAGCGTCCCGGTCGGATACAATCCGGCGATCTCCACGAAAGCCCTCACGATATCCGGGTCGAAGACTCCCTTGACGTTGTGAATGATCCATTTAAGGGCATGATAAGGATCCAGAATGGATTTGCCCTCAACCTTCGTCATCAACGTGTCGTAGGCATCGACCACAGCTAAGACTCGAGAGAAAAAATTGATGTTTTTCCCTTGTATGCCCAACGGGAAGCCGAGTCCATCAAAACGTTCGTGATGATGGACGATCCCTCGAGATACATCCAGCTCCAAAAAATCCGGATTTATGCGCTCGATCAACTTTACTCCGAGGAAGGGATGCGCGCGAACCCGGTCGATGGGAGTGACGGCGAATTGTTTGAGTACGTTTTCGACATAGAACAAAGACTTTTCACGGGTCGCGTGAATCAGCCCGATATCATGAAGAAGAGCGACTTTCACGATTTGTACAAGGTAGTGCCACGGCTGCCGAATATGCTGACCGATTGCGGCAGCCAGGATGGCGCAGTTGATGCCGTGCTTGACTACAAATCCCGGCGCGATATCGGTCATGAAATTCAGAATAGAGTGTTCGGTTTTGATCACTTCGGCGACGATGTCATTCGATAAATCCTCGATCTCCGTCAGGTTCGCAACGCCGGTTTCGAGAATAAGGGAAGCAAAGTCGTGGAAACGGTCCATGGTGAGATGGTACTTTTCGTCGGAAAGGATGAGCGGCAAATCCGATGCCAACATTTGCTGGCTGCTTTGAGCGATCTCGCTCTCGGTCTCCAGGGTCAGGTCTTTTTCTGCGCCATCGCTTTCTTCTTCCACGGGTACCCAGGAAACATTACGGTTCTTGATGAACCGGAGCGTTTTCGAATCGATCACGGTTCCTCTTGCGATGAGTAAAACAAAACTGTAAGGATCAAAGATATCCTCGGCATTCACACTTCCTGTACGTACCTCGTCGATACGAGTCCACCGCGTTTTCACAATCGCTCTCCTTTCACAGGCGAAAAGGGGTTAGCGGGATGAAGAAGCCGACAAGAAAAAACCCCCATTCGTATAGAGATCCGTTTTCTTTATGGTTTCCAGCGACTTTCCCGGTATCACCATGCTGACCACCCACGGAACCGTGAAGTATTTTTGTAGCGCGCTATGTATCTTTTCTACCGTGATCTCGTCGATGCGCCTTTCCATCTCATCCACGGATAAAGGTTGGCCAAAAGCAATTCCGGTATCCAAATTCCGCATCATCGTCGCGTAGGTGCTCTCTGTGGATAAGAGAAGTTTGCCCTTCAACCGTTCTTTACCGTAGGCGAGCTCCTTTTCGGTAATACCGGCTTCGATTAAAACGGCGAGTTGCCGCTTCAGCTCCTCCAAAAGCGGAATAATCTTCTCTCCCGTCGTTGCGGAATACAGATAGAAAACGCCGCCTAACGGATAGGCAATCAACCCAGTATCGATGGCGTAGACCAATCCCTTCTTCTCTCTGATCTCATGGAACAGCCGGGAACTCATTCCGCCGCTTAGGACCGTATTGAGAACTTGCAAAGCCTCGTAATCGCCGTCTACGCGACACGGCGCTTCGATACCCATCAACAAATGGATCTGCTGCAAATCCTCTTTCTCTTTGATAATGAGCGTCTGGCGCGGGGAATAGATGATCTCCGGCTCTTTTCGAATCTTCCGCCCGTGCCGAAAACCCTCCAGACAATCGATAAGCTGCGGATCATAGTTACCCGCGAAAGAAAAGATCATATTTTCGCACACGTATTTAGAACCGTAAAACCCGAGAAGATCATCTCTCTTCAGAGAGATGATCGATTTTTCATTGCCCAGAATGGGTTTACCGTAGGGACAGTCTCTCCATACTTCCTGGAAAAAATTCTCGTATACTTGCTCCGTCGGGTCGTCTTCGGTCGAGTGAATTTCTTCCAGCACTACCTCTTTCTCCATATGGAACTGACTTTCTGGAAAGTCGGCTTCAAAACACAGCGACTTCAAGACATCAATCGCGGTTTGAGCCTGGAAATCCGGTACGCGCGCGAAATAGATGGTGCTTTCTTTTCCGGTAAAGGCGTTGATACTGCCTCCCGATTTCTCTATTGGCTCTTTCAGCCCAAAAGCGTCTCTCGATTTCGTGCCTTTGAAGACCATATGCTCGGTGAAATGGGCGATTCCGTGTTTGCGCGCGGGCTCATACGAAGAGCCTGCTTTAATCGCGATCCCGATGCAAACCGACCGAACCCCTTCCATCCGTTGAGAGAACACATTACCGGAAACGCAGCGTTTGTTTGTGTTTTCCGAGAGTTTATTCTGCATCCATACCCCCGCCGGCAGGACGTCTTCTCTGATACGGGGGTTTCCTCGCGGGCCGGTTGGGCGCGCCAGTTCTTGTGCTAACCGCTACTTTTCCATCGATCACTCGTTTCAAATCGAGCTTGCCGGTTGGTTCTATCTTCCCGATGACCACCTGAACCGGATCGCCGATTTTCATCACGGTTGTGGCATCTCGGACGTTTTCTCCCATATTCGATGTATGCAGCAACCCGACCTTTCCCGGCGCGATTTCCACAAACACGCCGTATTTTTCGACGCGGGTGACGATGCCGTCGTACTTTTCCCCAATGACTAAGGGCGTTGACATATTCTTTACATATTGGTAGGCCAAGTTCGTTTTTTCGCGATCGACGCCGGAGATGCTGACCTTGCCGGTCAAATCGTCCACATCGATATCCACTTCAAAGTCTTTTGTCAGTCGCTTGATGGTCTTGCCGCCTGGTCCGATGAGCTCTCCGATCGATTCCGTCGGAATGTCGATCGACACGATCATCGGCGCGTAAGGAGATACTTCCGGCCTATGCTCGGATATGGCGCCGTTCATGAGATTCAGGATATGAAGGCGCGCCAGTTTGGCTTGGTCGAGCGCTTTTTTCATGATCTCCTGCGAAATGCCGCCCACTTTGATATCCATTTGGAAACCCGTAACCCCGTCTCGCGTTCCGGCCACTTTGAAGTCCATATCCCCGAGATGGTCTTCCATCCCGTTGATATCGCTTAAGACCTCCACGCCGTCTTCTTCGAAGATCATACCCATCGCGACTCCCGCCACATGTTTCTTCACGGGAACTCCCGCGTCCATCAATGCCAGAGAGGCGGAGCAGATAGAGGCCATCGAAGAGGAGCCATTCGATTCGAGGATTTCCGAAACAACACGAACGGTATACGGAAACTCTTCTAAGGAAGGCAGAGTGAACTTTACGGACCTTTCCGCCAAATGACCGTGGCCAACCTCTCTCCTCGAGAGCCCTCTTAAGGGTTTGATCTCTCCGACGGAAAAGGCCGGGAAGTTATAGTGCAGCATAAACGATTTATCGCCCTGTTGGTAGATCGTATCGATCATCTGGGCGTCATCTGGCCCCCCTAAGGTCACGATCCCCAAACTTTGGGTTTCACCGCGGGTAAAAAGGGCTGAACCGTGGGTTCTCGGCAATATTCCGGTCTCGCAAAGTATCTTTCTGATATCTTCCGGCGCTCTGCCGTCAACACGTTTACGTTTTTCGATGATGAATCGCCGCATCATATGCCGAAGCGTTTCTTCATAAAGGGTGTCGGCTAAACGCATCTTCTTTTCTTGCTCTTCCTCCGAAAGCGACTGCGAGAAGGCTTGCAGGACTTCCTTTTTGTACTGCGCCAAAGCGTTTTCCCGATCCTTTTTACCGAACAGGAATAACTTCTCCTCTAAGGACGGGGGATCGATCAACCCGGTCAGTTGTTTTGCTTCCTCTTCGGATAAACTGGGCACGGCGAACGGCATTTTTTCGGGCGCGCCGAGTTCGGCAAAGATTTCGGCCTGAAAATCGCAGAGCTTTCCGATCGCTTCGTGCGCAGCCTGCAGGGCTTCCAGCAGCATTGGCTCCTCGGCCTCTTTGGCTTCGCCTTCCACCATCAATATGGCCTCTTTTGTCCCGGCGACCACCAGGTCGATGGCGCTCTCTTCGAACTGCTCTTCCGTCGGAAAGAGAACGGGCTTCCCTTCCAGGTACCCGACACGGACACCGGCTACGATACCGTGAAACGGGATAACGGACGTGTTGAGCGCGATCGATTCTCCGAGGATACCTAAAACATCCGCCGGGGAATCGTTGTCTAAGGAAAACACATTCGCGATGATTTGCACCTCGTTATAAAAACCTTCCGGGAATAACGGTCGAATCGGTCTATCCATCAATCTGGCGGCAAGTATAGAGCTTTCTCCGGATCTGCCTTCTCGCTTTAAAAACCCTCCGGGTATCTTCCCGGCCGCGTAATACTTTTCTTGAAATTCAACCATTAACGGGAAGAAATCTCCCTCTTTCGTTTCCGTCGATACGTTCGCAACCACCAGGACGACCGTGTCGCCCATCTGCACATATGCGGAACCCGCGGATTGCTTCGCTACCCGCCCTAGCTCCACGTGGAAATGTTTTCCAAACATTTCTCTGTCCCAAGTCTTGTAATCCATTCTTTTCTCTCCTTTTTGTCTTATACCTTATTCTACCATAACCGTTATGAATGAAATTCGCAATTTGATTTATCTAAGAATTGTCAATCTGTTATAATCTGCTGAAAATTCGGTGCTAAGTCTATGTCGGAAGAGATGAAAATCGTGCTGATCGCCGCTATCGTACTATCCGTTACGCTGAATGTCGCTTTGTTTGTTTTGCTGATCCGCTTTCAAAGAAAAACGCGCAATCAGCTTAAGAAAGAACCGTTTTTCGTGTCCCGAATCGCGGAACTTGAAAACGAAATCAATGACATACGCGCAGATAATGAACACGCTACCGCTCAGCTGAAGAGCCTTTCAACCCTGATCACACAGGTGTCGAAAGATGATCTTGTCGGAAAGGATACCTTTTTCGACGAAGTTTTGAAAGGACTGTTGAAAGTGTTCCCGGAAGCGGATTATGGGTTTATCGCCAAAACCGAACGCAACGATTGGTCCTTTCTTGCCTGTTACGGGTATGATTTCGAACGATTAAAGCTCTTTCGTTACCGGCGGGAGTTTTTTGGCGCTTTCCCCGCGCCCACAGAACTTCTTAACGCTTCGGATGTGCTGATCGAGCGGGTCCCGCCTTACATGAAAGACTTATTCTCTAAGTCTTTTCCGCGGGTATCGAAAAGCCTGACCATGGATCTCGAAGTGGGCGGTCAGGTGATCGGCAATTTACGGATCGATATCCGAAAAGAAACGAACGCCTGCTTTACGGAAAGGACGAAGCGCGGCTTCCAAGACTTCTGTCAGACGCTCGCTTCGTTGATGACGGTTCAGAAGTACGTCATTATGCAAGGCCGTTTTCAAAAGGATATCGTTTACTCAATGGTCAAAATTCTGGAAATATACGATACCTACACGAAAGGGCATTCGGAGCATGTCGCCCTGTTAGCCGAACAGATGGGGAAAGCGTTAAACTTGCCCGTTTCTGATCTCCAAACCTTGTATTGGGCGGGATTGGTACACGATATTGGCAAGATCCTCGTCCCGACCAGCATTCTCAATAAACCCGGCAAGTTAACCCTGGACGAGTACGAGATGGTGAAAAAGCATCCGGTTTGGGGGTATCAGGTATTGAACACCTCAGAGGAGTTGCAGGAGATCGCCTTTATCATCAAGCATCATCATGAACGCTGGGATGGAAACGGATATCCTGACCGGCTTTCGGGAATCGATATTCCGATTTTGTCTCGTATCCTCGCCCTCGTGGACACCTATGACTCGATGACCAGCAATCGGGCCTATCGGACAAGCCTCTCTTACGAAGACGCGAAACAAATCATCGCGCGGCTCAGCGGAGATCAGCTTGATCCCTCTCTGGTGGAAATCTTTCTGGGTTTGCCGTTGGAATGAAGCCTATTCCGGCCTTCGTGCGCCGGGAGCGCCTAAGGGAGCTACATGATTGACGTTATCTTAAAAATCGCTTTGACCGTTCGTAATAACCCCGGGAAGTTCGCCCTTTTGATTGGTTCAGGGCTGTCTCAGAGCGCGGGTATCCCGACCGGTATCGAGGTTGTGCGCTCAATCGTATCCGAGATCGCGAAAGCAAGCGGTGTCAACACGGAAGAGCCCGCAGAATGGTACCGCCAGCGTTTCGGAGAAGACCCTAACTATTCGGGATTGCTCGAGAAAATCTCTCAAACCAAGACGGAAAGAAAGGGCATTTTGCAAAGGTACTTCGAAGCCACGCCCCAAGAAAGCGCGGAAGGAGTGAAAGTGCCTACTGCCGCCCACCGCGCGATCGCCTCTCTCGTCCTAAAGGGGTACTTCCGGATGATCGTCACCACCAATTTCGATCGGTTGTTGGAGAAGGCCTTGGAGGAAGAGGGGATTATTCCCGATGTCGTTTCGACGGAGGATGCGATCTGGAGCGGCGCCCTTAACTACGTTCACTCCGGTTGCACCCTATGGAAGATCAACGGGGACTACAAAGACGCCCGGATTAGGAACCTCACCGGCGAACTGGAGGCCTATCCGGATATCTATGAAAAATACTTCGAGCGGCTTTTCGATGATTTCGGACTGATCATCTGCGGCTGGTCCGCCAACTACGATGTCGCCCTCAGAAAAGCCCTCATCCGGTTCTCTAAAAGGCGATACGGGCTGTATTTTTGCCAACTTTCGCCTATCGCTCAAAATGAAAACGCCGCTTCATTGGTGAACCTTTTGGGGGGAGAGTTTATCCCTATTAAATCCGGGGACGCCTTCTTTCAAGAGTTGAAGGACAAAGTCTTCGCTTTGGAGGAAGGCGAGTCGCGGGAACCTTTTTCGGAAAACGTAGCGGTTCGGCTCGTTCAAGAGTATGCGGTCAATTCGCATAAGTCTTCTCAATTGAACCTTCTGTTTCAAGAAGAGACACAGGCGCTGTACTCCTTTTTGTCGACGCTGTTGCCTTCGGAACCTTTTCTCACCCGCCTGCGCAAGACGGAAAACGCCTGCCGCAAACTGACGAAAATGCTGGGGTTTCTGGTTTACACCGCGTTGGATATGGAAAGAGGCGTTCTCATCAAAAAAACCTTTCGCACCTTTATGGGTTCGAAGGAACTTGAAGCGCGACATACGGAAGAAAAGTGCCGGACCATTCTGAACTATCCGGTTCTATTATTCGCCTATGGCGTTGGCCTGATGGCGTTGGAAAAAGACCGGCACGAGTTTCTGTACGAGCTCCTTAACTTGACGGCTTCTGCGAAGAAAGGGGAGTTGGAGCCGCTTTTCATTCGCTGCCATCCCGCTCTGGTGTTTAGCGGAATGCCGGAGGCGCCCTCTCCGGCCGGTGATGGTTCCGGATATGAGAAAGGCGCTTTCGCTCGGCACGTTTATCTGCGCGATTTGCTGTGGGAGTTTTTTCAGGAACATTTCGTGAACAGAACGTACTACGAAGGCATCTTCAATTTGTTCGAGTTTTTCGTGAGTGTGCTGTGGACTTCGCGAGAAGGCGATCAAACGCCCCGAGGTACGTTGATGACGCCCTTAGGGGTCTACGCGGCGGAAGTGAACGCCGATCCCCGGCAGATTTTTATGATCGCCGACTTCGTTTCTCGGATGCGGGACCCGGAAAAAGCGCCCGTTCTGGAAACGAGCCGTTTCTGGAGAGAATGGCGCCAAACCCTTATCGATCCGATGGAACGTTTGTTGCGAACCCTCGGACTCTGATCTGGAGACACTCACCTTCAAACAGAAACGGCTCGCGAAAACCGATTCGCTACTCTCCTTCCGGCAAATCTCCTTTTCCGAGAAAAAGCGCGATTTCTTCGTCTTTGTAACCCATCGAACGGAGCAGATCGACAGCTTCTTCCCGCGAGAGGATACCCTGCCGATTCATCTGGACCACTTTGAGGACGTTCTCATCCGGTTGAACGAAGCGTTTGGCGTACTCCTTGCGGTCGAAGTCGGTTTCTCTCGACTCCTCCGATCCTTCGACTTTGGTCGTAGGCGGCTCCTTCGCCGGTTGATGGGGTTCCGTTTCCGTAACGCGCATCCGCGCGTCGCCTGATACGGTCTGAAGGGTGATCTTCCCGTCTTGGCCATCTCCTATAAGATATTCGTTCTTGGCATTATACCCAGGTCTCACATTTTGAAAGTGTATCTCCCCGGAGATCGAGGAAAAATAGAGATGAGAATGAATGTCCGCGGTATCGAGGACGATATCGCCGCTGACGCTCCGAAAGTGCCAATCGATCCCTTTTTTTTCACGGGACGAAAACCGGATATTCCCGCTGATCGTATTGACTTTCGCCATAGCGGGAGCCTGCTCGATTTCGATGTCCCCGGAAATGTTATCCACGTTCAGTTCTTTTAAATCGGCGAGGGCTTTTGATACCTGAATGTCTCCGGATTTGCTTTTCAAATGCATTCTTCGGCAGGAATGATCTTTTACCTCGATCTCACCGCTAAAGGAATCGAGGGTTAAGCTATCTCCGATAATACCCCTCAAGCTGATATCGCCGCTTTTGGTCGTGATTTTGGCTTCCTTTACGCGCATATTGGTTCCCCTGACGTTGCCACTCATCGTGTCGATGCGGCAAGAACGCTCCAAGTTCAGGTTATCGAAAATAACGTCGCCGGACACCAGGTTTACGGAAAGAAGCGGGAACCCTTCGGGTAGCGTGATCTTTGCCGACTCCAAAGACCCCCTCCACGTTCCGTCCCTGGATTTCCCGATTGTAATGCCGAAGAAATTGACGTAGATGTTTCGTTCGTTAAAGCGTACGATCAAGCGTTTGCCCTCTCGGATGATTTCGGGTTGGCCGACCGCATCCCTCCAGTTGGCTTCCCAACTAATTTGGTTCGTACCCGCGTTCAAGAGCGTGATATCGGCTTCGACTGCATTGATGACGATCTCTTCGATTCCGTCTAAGGGATGATTCGCGTGGTCTGCATAAAAATTTTGAGCCATTGCCTAACCTCCTTTTGATACTTATCGTTAGTTCACAATATCTTCTTGAGAATCCATACGATCCCGGCGATCACGAGGATGAGGATAAGGATCGGTCCTAAGAGCGTGAAAATACCAGCCAGTACTAAGCCAACCAGGACAATGACCCCGATGGCGATCAGGATGCCCAGAATGGCGGGGAGAAATTTTAGAGCTAAAAAAACGAGAAAGATCGCGCCCAGTACGGAAAGAATACTCATCAGGAACCGCCTGCTTCCTTCTCTTTCAACTGGCGAAGCATTTCCATCGCCTGTTTCGAGGTGACCTCTTTCTTCTCAAGCATCTCCAGGATCTTTTGCGACTCGGTCTTTTCCGGGTTTTCCTGCACCTCGAACCCCATCCTTCGGATAATCTCTTCCAATCGGTTTCGCGCGGTCGGGTAGGAGATATCGAATTCCTTTTGTATTTCTGTCAGGTTACCCTTGTTCTTGATAAACACTTTCAGGAACAAAAGCTGGTCTTCGGACAGCTGAAGGAATTCATCCATCTCGAATTTGCCACGAATAACGGTTCCGCATTTACTGCACGTGTATTCTGAAACGTATAGAGCCCCACTGCAAGCCGGACAAGTCGTAAACGTTTTTCGCATCTTCCTTCCTCCTTCGATTAAATTTTATGTATTTTACCATAATTATTTTGATTAGTCAATATTAGAAATGAATATATTCAATTCAATACTCAACTTTATTGATTTTCTTATCACGCACGGTCGCAAATACGAAAGATGCTATAATCGGGGCGGTTGGGTAAGGCGTCGCCAAGCGGGTTTTGAAGAGGGTTTTTCGGAAGGCCTCACTCAAGGTCACCAACCGAGAAGGGGATACCCTTCCTCGAGCAGGAACGGAAGAAGGAGGAATCATTATCGTCAGCGCTGTCTTTTGGCTCTTGGTCGTTACCGTGATATGGGGAACGACTTTTCCTTTGCAAAAAATGGTTCTTGAAGGGGTTTCCCCTTTTGTTTACAACGCGATCCGCTTTTGGATGGCGACGCTCTTCGCCTTTATGATCCAGCCGAAGCAGAATTTCAAATATGGCCTTCTTATCGGGCTGTTTTTAGCGGGCGGATACATCTCCCAAACATGGGGGCTTACCTTGACGACGGCTTCCAAGAGCGGTTTCATCACCTCCCTCTACATCGTGTTCGTGCCCGTCGTCTCGTATTTGTGGGAAAAGGAGGGCTTGACCTCTTTTCAAAAGATCGGATTCCCGTTAGCCTTGGTTGGGTCTTACTTCCTGTCGGGGGGTATCTCCGGCTTTAATTTCGGCGATTTTTTGACCCTGTTGTGCGCTGTATGCTTTTCGGTACACGTCGTTAGCCTGACGGTCTTTACCCGTAGAATTCCGGAAAAAAATCTGATGGGGTGGCAGTTCGGCGCGGTAGCAATCACCAACACCTTTCTGGGTTGGAATCATTCCTGGAGCGTGCCGATTCCGGCTTGGGGAGTCGCTCTTTATACCGCTTGTTTCGCGACCGTTATCGGTATCTTTTTGCAGATGAAATACCAAAAAAAGGTCGGGAGCAATAGGGCCGCCTTAATCTTTGTCGGGGAACCGATCTTTTCCACGTTATTCGCTATGTTGTTCCTGAAAGAAATGTTAACGGGCCTTCAATGGTTCGGGGCTTTATTGCTTCTTGTCGCTTTGGCGTTCGCCTCGCTTAAAGTGAGAAAACCGAGCCTCGGGGTGAGCGGATAGCCGCTCGATTTTCGTTTTCGCGATAGCCGGCGCGCGTGGCCATTGTGAGCTTCCCCCCACGAAGGCCTACGAAGAGAATCGACGTCCTCCCTGACGCTCTTTTACGCTTTTTATTGATCAATCTTTATCTACATCTACCATCGAAAGAGAAACGAAGAACCGATCCAAGAGAATGAAGGGCTTTCTTTTGCCCCCCCTTCGTGTCCTTCGTGGATAAATCCTTCTTCTTTTCGGGAATCCGAGAACTTGCAAAAG